>JBAZQW010000037.1:0-13882 GCA_041645005.1 Desulfotomaculaceae bacterium
GGCCAGGGAACCCTGCTTTTTATGAAATTCAACGGCGCGGGACAACTCCAGATCGGTCAAGGCATCTCCGCTGATCACCAGAAAAGTCTCATCCAGGAATCCCGAGGCGTTTTTCACACTTCCCGCGGTGCCCAGGGGTGAATCCTCCACAAAATAACGTAAATTAACATCATATTCCGCCCCGTTGCCAAAGTGATCTTTGATTGCCTCGGGCATATATTGCAGGGTTACGCCGATGTCGGTAAAACCGTGATTTTTCAATAGATCAATGATGTGAGTCATTATAGGTTTGTTTAAAACCGGAACCATTGGCTTTGGCCTGCCACAGGTCAAAGGCCTGAGACGTGAACCCTCTCCCCCGGCCATAATGATAGCCTTCATACACGAGCCTCCGTTCGTTGTTTGAGAAAAAGCTTAGGAGTATCTGGCAATGAGCCGGTTAAACCGCCCGAAAATCCCGTTCTGCCTGTCGGCCACAGGCCATGTTGTGCTGCGGTGCGCATCCAGAACTTCTTTGTATACGGCAACCGTTTGACGGGCGATATGCCGCCAGTTAAATTCATCTAAAACCATACTATACGCGTTCTCCTTTAAATATTCGCCCAGTTCGGACTGTTTTAAAACGGCCAGAATGTTTTGCGCCAGGGAGTGGCTGTTGCCGGTAGCAGCTTTTAGTCCGTTTACCCCGTGGCTGACAATTTCACTGATACCACCGCAGTCGGACACAATTACCGGCGTCCGGGCGGCCATGGCCTCAAGCGCCACAATGCCGAAAGGCTCGTACAGGCTGGGAAATACCGCCGCGTCAGACCAGCTGTAAAGGCTGTTCCTGACGTTATCATTGATGTATCCGGTAAAATATACTCTGTTGGCGATGCCCAGCGCCTCCACCTGCCGTTTCAGGGCGCTCAGGTAGGGGCCTTTGCCGGCTATGATAAACTTGGTCTGAGGGTAGTGGGCCAGGACTTCCGGGGCGGCATCAAGTAAAACTTGCACCCCTTTTTCCTTGACCAGCCTGCCTACATAAAAAATGACCTTTTCATCCGGGGCGGCGTAGTGACTGCGGAGTTCGTTATCGCTGCCCTTCTGGAAACTGGCGACGTTGACCCCGTTTGGTATGACTGCGACCTTATCAGGGGGAAGCTGGAAAACATGCTTTACCTCTCCTTCCATGTAGCGGCTGCAGCAGATAACCCGCCAGGCCTCATAGGTGAGCCACCATTCGATATCGCTGATATGCCTTTGCACATCATTGTGCAGCCCGTGATTGCGGCCATATTCTGTGGCGTGGATGGTGACCACCAGGGGCAGCCTTCCCGCGTGTTTAATAGCCCTGGCCGCGTAGGCCACCAGCCAGTCATGAGCGTGCACGACATGAAACCCGCCAACCTCATTAAGCAGCGGCATCACTTTTTCCAGCAAAGCCACATTAAACTGCGCCACCCAGGTAACAAAGTCGGGTGAAGAAACCCGGTAAGGCTCCACCCTGTAAACATTAACCCCGTTGACCCGCTCGTAGGAAGGCGCGCTTTTGTCACCGGAAGTAATCAGGTGCACATCCACACCGCTCTCCGCCAGAGCGCCGGTCAGGTCGTAAACGTGCTGGGCCAACCCTCCCACGCTTTTGGGCGGGTATTCCCAGGATAACATTAAAACTCTCAACAAACTCTCGCCTCCTGTCTATCGACCAAAGCCCAATAAAAATCCCTACCGGGCTAGTGGCAGGGACTGTTTCATTTAATAGCGCTTGCTCCCGTTGTGAATCTCGAAGCTCCAGTTAACTCCATTGTTGTTGTCCCAGTGATCGGCGCCGTCCTTGAAACAAAAGTTAAAGCGCCCTTCATGTTCCGGCATGTCCACGTTGCTTACCCAGCCCCAGCCTGATTTTTCCATGTTCACAATTGAAGTGTTTTTCCACTTATTGTAGTGCCCGTATCCGTAATGAAGATAAACCTGTCCATTTCCTTCCTTACCCAGCAGACCGTCATAAAAAACTGTCACTTCTTCACCTGCGGTTATCGGCGTCGGGTCAACCACAACTCCCCCGGGGTAATCAGCCTCATGCATGGCCTTGAGCTTCGCTTCCCCCTTGCCGAATCTGGTTGGATTAGCCATTTTGGATCCCACCTCCTCGGTTATGGTATAAAAAGGTTTTTTGTTTTTATTAGTATGGTTGTTGGGCAATTCTTTTATACCGGCAAATAAAAAATGGACTTGCGATTTTAATAATGCGCAGTCCATAAAAAACGGTGGAACACCTTTTAATCTTAAAAAATATTTTACTTCATAGCTGCGATGATGGCGTCGGCCATATCGCTGGTGCCAGCGCTGCCGCCCAGGTCATAAGTCAGGCTTTTCTTCTCTTGCAATACCTTGATAACAGCAGCGGTTATCCGCCCGGCCGCGTCCATTTCGCCCAGGTGCTTGAGCATCATCACCCCGGACAAAATAGTCGCCAGCGGGTTTACCCTGTTTAAGCCGGCATGCCTTGGCGCACTGCCGTGTACAGGCTCGAAAACAGCTGCTTCGTCGCCGATATTAGCGCCGGGCGCCACACCCAGTCCGCCGACCAGGCCGGCACAGAGGTCAGAAACAATATCACCGTAAAGGTTGGGGAGGAGCAGCACATCGTAGTTTTCGGGGGTCTGGACCAGTTTCATGCACATGGCGTCAACAATATACTCCTCAAACTCAATGTCCGGGTATTCCCCGGCTACCTGCCGGGCACATTCCAGGAAAAGCCCGTCGGACAGCTTCATGATATTAGCTTTGTGTACAACGGTCACTTTCCTGCGGCCTTCCCGGCGGGCGAACTCAAAAGCGAAGCGGGCGATGCGCAGGGAAGCCTCCCTGGTGATAATCTTTATGCTTTCCGCCGCATCCTTCCCGACCCGGTGCTCAATCCCGCCGTAAAGATCTTCCGTGTTTTCCCTAACTATAACCAGGTCCACCCCGCTGTAACGCGTTTCCACCCCGGGCAGGTTGCGCGCCGGGCGCACATTGGCGTAAAGGTTCAACTCCTGGCGCAGGGTTACGTTAACACTGCGAAACCCTTTTCCTACCGGAGTGGTTAACGGCCCTTTCAGGGCTACCCTGTTTTTTTTAATTGAATCCAGGACGTGCTGCGGCAGAGGCGTTCCGTGTTGCTCTATTACCGCCTCGCCGGCCTCAACCACCTCCCAATTGATCGCGACCCCGGAGGCGTCAATAACCCGCCGGGCGGCTTCTACGACTTGCGGGCCGACACCGTCGCCGGGAATAAGAGTAATGTTGTATGACATAAGGCACCTCCATTGCGGTAGTCAACAATTCTATTTTGACAAAATATTTAACTTACAGCAGTCAAAAAGCCAGAATTCAGGATAAACTACTTATAAATACTGAATTCTGTCTCCTGTATTCTATATTCTTAACCTAAATTAAACCCTCCGTATTTTCTGAAATGCGCCGCCAGACCTCCGTCGTTAAGGATCTTGATCATAACTTTTGGCAGAGGCTTGATTGGTATAACAGCGCTCTTTGTCTTATTGGTAATTTGCCCCGCCTCAAGATCCACGGTCAGTTCATCGCCCGGTTCGATCAGATCGGTGTCGCACTCCACCACGGGCAGACCGGTATTAATAGCGTTGCGATAGAAAATACGGGCAAATGATTTGGCCAGGACCGCTCCCACATCAGCATACTTAATGGCCAAGGGGGCCTGTTCCCTGGATGAACCGCAGCCAAAATTTGTGCCGGCCACGATGAAATCTCCTGTGCTGACTTTTCCATAGAAATTAGGGTCAAGGTCCTCCATAACGTGCTTGGCCAGTTCTTTCATGTCCAGGGTTTTAAACTTGTACTTTCCTGAAATAATGTAGTCGGTATTGACGTCATTGCCAAACTTATGAACTTTGCCGCTGAACTGCATAAAAACACCTGCTTTTTAAGATTTATTTATTTGACAGGATTTACAGGATTTATTTGGATTAACAAGATTTTTTAAAAATAATTAATAAATTTTTTTGTTAATCCTTAATTATCCTTGTTTTATAATAATTCTTATTTCATTAAGACTTCTGAAAAAATCCTGTAAATCCTATTCTAAATCTTGTTAATCCTGTCAACGTGTTTTAAATAAACTCGCGCGGGTCGGTGATTTTGCCGGTTACAGCGCTGGCCGCTACAGAAGCTGGTGAGGCCAGGTAGATCTCCGCGTTGGAGTTGCCCATGCGGCCTTTGAAGTTGCGGTTGGCCGTGGAAATAACCGTTTCACCGTCCGAAGGCACACCGTTGTGCGTCCCGACGCAGGGTCCACAGCCCGGTGTAACCACAGCCGCGCCGGCTTGTACCAGGGTTTGAATTATCCCCTCTGCCATGGCGTCTAAATAAACCTGGCGGGAGGCGGGCGCAACAATCAGGCGCACATCCTTGTGGACCCCGCGCCCACCCAGGATGCCGGCGGCAATCCGTAGGTCCTCCAAACGGCCGTTGGTGCAGGTACCGATCAAAGCCTGCTGCACGGGCTTGCCGGCCACCTGACTGAGCGGCGCCACGTTGTCCACCCGGTGAGGCCTGGCCACCTGCGGCTCAAGCCGTGAAACATCGTACTCCAGCACCCTGGCGTAAGATGCGTCCGCATCGGCGCTTACCGGGTGAAACTCCCTGTCTGTAAACCGCCGCAGCCAGGCCGACGTTTTTTCATCCGCTTCCATTAACCCGGCCTTGGCGCCCATTTCTATGGCCATATTGGACATGGTAAAGCGGGCTTCCTGGGACATTGCTGCTATGGCTTCACCAACAAACTCCGCCGCCAGGTAGGTTGCCCCGTCGGCTGTGACTTCGCCGATCAGGTATAATATGAGGTCTTTTGAGTAAACACCTGGCGACAGGGTCCCGCTGCAGACAAACTTGATGGACTCGGGGACTTTAAACCACATCCGGCCAGATATTAACCCACCGGCCAGGTCAGTGGAGCCAACCCCTGTGGAAAAAGCATTCAGCGCCCCATAGGTGCAGGTGTGGGAATCAGCTCCGATGACCAGGCTGCCCGGACCGACCACGCCGCTCTCGGGGATTACCTGGTGGCAGACACCTTCGCCAATGTCGTAAAGACGAAAACCTTTTTCCCTGACAAACTCCCTCATCATTTTGTGCAGGGCGGAAACCCCCTCATTAGGGCTGGGAGCGCTGTGGTCAATCACAAAAGCGGCACGCTCCTTGTCAAATACTTCCAACCCGCCCATCTCGTTAAAGGCCCTGATGGCAAGTGGGGCTGTCCCATCCTGTCCCATCATATAATCAACTTGGGCCACTACTATTTCATTGGCACGGGCTTCCTGGCCGCTGTGGCTGGAAAGGATTTTTTCTATGATTGTCTGGCCCAATGTCAATCCCTCTTTCCAAAAAAATCTTCATAAATGTACATCAGTTCCTTGTCAAAGAGCGGCCGTTTTATGGAAACTGTGTATGAACGGACTTTTGACAGCAGTTCCTTGGCCTGGTGCTCGGTTAACACTATGCCGAATTCCACAAACTTGGCCTTTAAAGCCGCCGTGCCCGAGTGTTTGCCTATCACAATCTGGCGCAGCAGGCCTACTTCTTCAGGATGGAAGGCCTCATAGGTCTTGGGGTCCTTTTGCACACCGTCGGCGTGGATACCTGATTCATGGGCGAACATATTCTTGCCGATAATGGCCTTCCACTTGGGAAGTTCCCTGCCCGAGGCACGGGATACGTATTCGGCCACTTCCAGAAACATTTCGGTTTTAAAATTCAGGTTAATATCATACAGGTGCTTAAGAGCCATGACCACTTCTTCCAGGGCGGCATTGCCGGCACGCTCACCCAGGCCCATAACAGTCACCCCTATGTACCTGGCCCCCGCTTTAACGCCTGCCAGGGCATTGGCCGTGGCCATGCCAAAATCGTTGTGGGTATGCATCTCTATGTCAAGATCCACCGCGTCCCTGATTTCCTTGATGCGGTCATAAATGGTAAACGGCTCCATGATTCCCACGGTATCACAGTAGCGCAGGCGGTCAGCGCCGGCCTCTTTGGCGGCCCTGGCAAACTCGATCAGGAAGTTCATATCGGAACGGGAAGCGTCTTCAGCATTGACGGAAATCTGCATACCCTCCTTCTTAGCAAAGCGGGTGGCTAGGGCCATCTGTTCCAGAACCCACTGGCGGGTTGTGTTGAGCTTATGCTTGATATGGATGTCCGATGTGGAAATTGAAATGGCAACCGCATCCACACCACAGTCTATCGATGCTTCTATATCCTTAATTACGGGGCGGTTCCAGCCCATGATGCTGGCCTTCAGGCCGGACTTGCAGATAGCCCGGACGGCTTCTTTCTCATCCCCGCCCATTACCGGTACACCGGCCTCTATTTGATGTACTCCTATTTCATCTAAAAGCCTTGCTATCCTTACTTTCTCCCTGTTGGCAAAAACGACGCCCGCCGTCTGTTCCCCATCTCTCAGGGTAGTGTCCACAATAATGATATCCTTGTTCATTGCCGCTTCACTCCTCAATTGATTAACTCACATTATCTATAGTTATTTAACACCGGCGGTAAAACTGAATTACTTAAAATAGTACCACAATTATCATTATCTGAAAAGTTAAAAAATTATAAAATTTTATTACCAGGATAAAACAGGCCATGCTGGCAATTAAAAATAAGTGTCACCTGCGTGCTGCCCGATCTTAAACTGGATCTTTCTCCTTAGGCTCAGTTAAGCCTTCTGCTATACAGTTGTAGCCTTTTGATTTATGTCTCCAAAAATAAAAGAGCCCGCAGGCTCAATCCTTTTTACCTCTGTCTTTTGGGTTCTTCTCTGCCTTGCGTGCCCCAGCAGGGGTAACTGTTCCGCCACCAGATTGTTCTTTTGTACCTTTATTTCTATTGGGGTTGTCCCGTTTGCCTGCTTCGGGAGCAGCTTTTCCCCTGCTCAATGATTCTATCTCCTGCTTAAGATAGACGAACAAGGCGATAGCCAGGGCAACAGCGAGGCCTAAATAAAGTTCCCAATTAGAAAATAGCCATTCAAATCCCATATTGCGTCTCCATATCTCTTAAAGATCAGACAGATTCGGATTCTGTGCACCGACCTTGTTTACAGCTTCTCTCTCAACAGCTTGTTTACCATTTCAGGGTTGGCCTTGCCCCTGGTCGCCTTCATAATCTGCCCCACCAGGAAGCCCAAGGCTTTCTCCTTGCCGGCCCGGAAGTCTTCAACTGATTTGGGGTTGTTGGCGATGACTTCATCCACCACAATGGATATAGCGCCTTCATCGCTGATCTGGACCAGTCCCTTTTCTTTAACGATGACACTGGCGTCCTTGCCGGTGGTGAACATCTCTTCAAATACCGTTTTGGCAATCTTGCCGCTGATGGTGCCCTTGTCCATAAGCTCAAGCAGGGAGGCCAACTGCTGCGGCTTGACCCTGCACTCCGTGATTTCCAGGTTGTTCGCGTTGAGAAGCCTGGCCAGATCGCCCATAACCCAGTTGCTGACCACTTTTGGATTTGGGTAGCAGGTCACGCAGTCCTCGAAATACTCAGCCAGTTCTCTGGTATTGGTCAGGATCGCGGCGTCATAGCCGGGCAGCCCGTATTCCTTTTCGTAGCGCTCCCTGCGCGCGTCCGGCAGTTCCGGGAGAGAGCGGCGGATATCTTCCACCCATTCACTCTGAATCACCAGCGGCACCAGGTCCGGATCGGGAAGATAGCGGTAGTCATGCGCGTGTTCCTTGCTGCGCATTGACAGAGTGACACCTTTCCCTTCGTCCCAGGTCCGGGTTTCCTGAACAATCCGGCCGCCTTCCTCCAAAGTTTCGATCTGGCGCTCAATCTCGTAGGTCAGGGCTCTTTGCAGGGATCTGAAAGAGTTGAGATTTTTTATTTCAGCCTTGGTTCCCAACTCAGATCTGCCAACCGGCCGCACGGAAATATTAGCGTCACAGCGCAGGCTACCTTCTTCCATCTTGCAGTCCGATACCCCGGTATACTGGACAATAGCTTTTAGTTTTTCCATATAAGCACAAGCCTCTTCCGGAGAACGCAGGTCCGGCTCGGAAACGATTTCAATTAATGGAACACCCGCCCGGTTGTAGTCCACCAGGGAAAAAGGCGTGGTTGTTATGGTGCCCTGGTGCACGAGTTTACCGGTATCCTCTTCCATGTGCAGGCGGGTAATGCCTATCCTTTTAACGCCGCCGTCAGTATCTATGTCAAGGTAGCCGAATTCGGCGATTGGTAAATCATACTGGGAAATCTGATAGTTTTTTGGCATGTCCGGATAATAGTAGTTTTTACGGTCGAACTTGGAGAAGCCGGCTATCCGGCAGTTTATCGCGAGAGCGGCCCTAATTGCGTATTCTACAACTTTCTTGTTGATCACGGGCAGTGTCCCCGGTAGTCCCAGACAAACCGGGCAGACATGGGTATTGGGGTCACCGCCGAATTCAGTGGTGGAATCGCAGAAAATTTTCGACTTGGTCTTCAGCTCAATATGCACTTCCAGACCAATAACAGTTTCGTACCGGGCCAAAACTTCAACCTCCTCTTTTTAGAAACAAAGTGAGAAAAACAATTTGACAGGATTTACAGGATTTTAAGGATTTACAAGATTTTTTAAAAAATATTATTAATACACTCATAAACAATCTTTAATAATGAGATTTAAACTTTTATTATAATCCTGTTAATCTTGCTAATCCTGTTAATCCTGTCAAATGTTTTTTTTATTACAACTCCGGAAACCGTTTATGATAGTCAGTATTCTGCTCGAAGGTATAGGCGGCCCGCAGAAGCGCTCCCTCGTTAAAGTGCCTGCCCATCAATTGCAGGCCTACCGGCAACCCCCCCGCGAAGCCGCAGGGAATAGACATGCCCGGTATGCCCGCCAGGTTTACCGAGATAGTACATACGTCAGAAAGATACATCTTAAGCGGGTCGTCTGTTTTTTCCCCAATACGGAAGGCCGTGGTTGGTGAAACGGGGGAAATAAGCAGGTCGTATTTTTCAAAGGCACGGTCAAAGTCTTCCTTGATCAAGGTCCGGACTTTCAGCGCTTTAAGGTAATAAGCGTCGTAATAACCTGCTGAAAGGGCATAGGTACCAAGCATGATTCTTCTTTTAACCTCGGAACCGAAACCCTGGCTGCGCGTCTTTATAAACATATCGATAATATCTTCCACTTCTTCAGCCCGCAGGCCGTATCGCACCCCGTCGTAACGGGCCAAGTTCGAACTGGCCTCCGCGGGGGCAATCAGGTAATAGGTCGGCAGGGCGTACTCGGTATGCGGCAGGGTGGTATATTCAACATTAGCTCCAAGGGATTGCAGCAGCGCCATCGCCTTCCCGATAACATCGCGCACTTCCGGGTCGATACCTTCAGCCATGTATTCTTCGGGCACACCTATCCTCATCCCGCGCACGTCGTTCACCAAAAACCCGGTGTAGTCCGGCGCCTTAAAATTGACCGAAGTGGAGTCCAGAGGATCATGCCCGCAGATTATATTGAGCATTAAGGCACAGTCGGTAACATCCCTGGTAAAAGGGCCGATCTGGTCGAGGGAGGAAGCGTAGGCAATCAGCCCAAACCGTGAAACTGCTCCGTAAGTAGGCTTCATCCCAACTACCCCACAAAACGAGGCCGGCAGCCGGATCGAGCCTCCGGTATCTGAGCCCAGGGCGCAAACCGCCTCACCGGCGGCGACCGCCGCGGCTGAACCACCGCTGGAACCGCCGGGCACCCGGCCGGTATCCCATGGATTCCGGGTGGTGAAGAAGGCGGAGTTCTCTGTGGATGAACCCATCGCAAACTCATCCAGATTAGTCTTGCCTACCATGACCGTCCCGGCCGCGTCAAGCTTTTTTACCACTGTAGCGCTGTATGGCGGTATAAAATTTGCTAAAATCTTCGAACCCGCGGTTGTGGTTATGCCATCTGTGCACATGTTGTCTTTAATGGCTATGGGGATGCCGGAGAGAGGGAATATTTTTTCACCTTTCCGGATCTGCCCGTCTACCACCCGGGCCTGCGCCAGTGCCCGTTCCCTGGTCCTGTTCAGGTACGCGCCGACCTTTTCCTCAACCGATGCAATCCTGTCAAACACAGCCTCAGTTATTTCTATTGCTGAAATTTCTTTTTTTATTAAAAGATCATGCAGTTCGTGGGCTGTTAGCCGGAAAAGCTGCAACTGATTCGCCTCCCTATTGCCTATACGATTCTAGGCACCTTGAAATAGTCATCTTCCCGGTCAGGACAGTTGGCCAAGGCATCTTCGCGTGACATATGCTGTCCCGCCCAGTCTTCCCGCAGTACGTTTTTAAGTGGCAACACGTGCGCCGTAGGCTGCACATTGGCCGTATCCAGGCGCTCAAGAAACTGGAAATGTTCCAAAATATCGTTCAGCTGCCTGGTAAACATCTCTTTTTCCTCACCGGTCAGTTCCAATCGGCCTAACAGCGCCACCCGATCAACATCTTCTTTGGTAATCTTGGTAATCAAGGATTTCACCTTCCCCAAAATCTAAATAATTGAATAGTATTGTCATAAAAAGGCAACAACTTTTATTATTATACCATTGTTGTATGTGCGTTTCAAATCAAGTGTAGCAGGCGACAGACCACATAAATAAAACGCTGACCGGAATAAATCTTCCGGTCAGCGCGAAACTGGATAACTACTGATCACCCGCCATAAAAAACCAGGAATCAACTTTGTGGTTCTCTGTTGGAGCTGGTAAACTGATAGAAAGTTATCATGGAGGGCCGGTCCTCGGGGTGTACGATTTTAAAACTAAAGTCCGGATCGGCGTAGAATTACTCAGGGGTATAGCCGGTGATGCCCGCAACCGAGGGACTGATGTAATCAAACCCCTGCTTTGGCAAACCATTATTCCTCTCAAAGAGGTTGACAAGATATGTTGTATTAAACGTAAAAACGACCACAGCCTGAAAGGTGGTCGTTCTTACGCGAAACACTATAAATTACGGGCCATTCATTGTGTTTTAAACCATTCCAGTCATAGCTCTGAATTCCTTTTCATCTATTATTGGAATACCCAGAGAGAGCGCCTTATCGTATTTTGAGCCTGGTTTCCCCCCCGCCACAACATAATCTGTGCTCCGGCTTACGCTGGAAGAGACTTTCCCGCCCAAACTCTCCACCAACTCCTGCGCCTCCTGGCGGCTGAAGCCCTCCATGGCTCCGGTCAGAACAAAAACTTTGCCGGCCAGCGGCCCGGCGCCTTCAGGCACCGGCCTTCCGGTCATGGTATTTACGCCGGCCTGAACGAGCTTGTTTATTACCTGCAGGTTCTTTCTTTCACCAAAGAAAGCGGTTACACTGGCAGCAATCTTGGGACCTATTTCCGGTACAGCTATCAGTTCCTCTTCCCCTGCCTTTAGCAGTAACTCGAGTGAACCGTATTGTGCAGCAAGGATCTTGGCTGCCCTTTCTCCTACGTGGCGGATCCCCAGGGCAAAAATCAGTCTGGCCAGGGAGCTCTTTTTGCTGGTCTCAATAGCCCCCAGAAGGTTTTGGGATGACTTCGGGCCCAGGCGCTCTAATGGCAGAAGGCTTTCGTAACGCAGGTTATACAAATCTGCCGGATCGTAGATCAGCCCCGCGGCAAGAAGCTGTGAGAGCACAGCCGGTCCCAGCCCGGCGATATCCATGGCGTTGCGCGAAGCAAAATGGATTAATTCTTCCCATAATTTCGCGGGGCAGGCCATGTTGGTACAGCGGACAGCAGCTTCTCCTTCCTCCCGCACCACCTTTGAGCCGCAGGACGGGCACTCTGCCGGCATGGACCAGGCCTTTTCCCCGCCTGTCCTTTCCTCCGGCAAAACCGCCACCACCTCAGGAATAATATCTCCCGCTTTTTGTACCAGTACCTGGTCCCCGATGCGGATGTCCTTCTCCCTGATGACATCTTCGTTATGTAAAGTAGCTTTGCTTACCGTGGTGCCCGCTAGACGCACCGGGTCAAACTCCGCGGTGGGGGTCAACACACCGGTCCGGCCCACCCGGACAAAAATATTGTTAATCCTGGTTACAGCCTGCTCTGGTGGGAACTTATAGGCGATAGCCCAGCGGGGGCTTTTCATGGTAGCCCCCAGCCTTTCCTGCTGGGCGATGGAGTTAACTTTGATTACCAGCCCGTCGGCAGCGTAAAGAAGATCAAAGCGGCCGGCCTGCCACTTCTGGCAATATTCCGTTACATCACTGATTTCACTAAAAATCCGGTACTCATTGACCTTAAACCCCAGCTGTTTCAACAAGTCCAAAACATCACTGTGACTGGTTCTGCTAATTCCCTCACTTAACCCGATAGCGTAAACAAAGAGTCCTAACTGCCGCCTGGCTGTAACCTTTGGATCAAGTTGGCGCAGGGTCCCAGCCGCGGCGTTGCGCGGGTTGGCGAATAAAGGTTCCCCCTCCTCTTCCCTGCTCTCGTTCAGACGGGCAAAGGAATCCTTGGGCATATACGCCTCTCCCCTGACTTCCAGCCCTGGTATGGCCTCGCGCAGCCGGAGCGGCACACTCCTTATGGTTTTTAAATTCTCACTGATGTCTTCTCCTGTTTCACCGTCACCACGGGTCGCACCTCTAACCAGAACCCCATTTTCGTAATAAAGCGAGACGGCCAGCCCGTCAACCTTAGGCTCCACAACATAGCTGACCTCTTGATCAGGAAGCGCCTGCCGAACCCGCCGGTCAAAATCTTTCAGTTCACTCTCGTCAAAAGCGTTGGCCAGGCTGAGCATCGGAGTGTGGTGGCGTACTGTGGTAAAGCCTTCTCTTGGCCGACCGCCAATTCTCTGTGTAGGCGAATATGGAGTCACCAGGGAAGGGAATTGTTCTTCAAGCTTTTCCAACTCCCGCATCATTTTATCGTACTGGGCGTCGGAAATGGCCGGGTCATCCAATACATAATACCTGTAGTTATGAGATTCGAGTTCTTTGTGCAGTTCCTCGACCCGCTGCCGCGCCGATTCAAGATCCTGGGTCAAAACAACCATCACCTCCGATATTAGTCGTGGGTCGTGAGACGTGGGACGTGGGTATATACTGCATTCCTATTGGGTCATGGGACGTCGGAAGGGAAGCACGGGGAGTTCTCTTGCTTCCATTCTTAGGATCATAGTGCGAATGAATTCTCACTACCCACGTCCCATGTCTCAATTCCGGCGTCCTAATGTCTTACTTCTCACATCCCATTTCTCACGTCCCACGTCCCATTAAGCGAGCAGTGAAGCGACATATTTTATCAAATAAGCTGACGGTATAAAAATCAACTGGGCGAATACAGTTCCTAAAAGCCTCGTAAAAGCAAGATAAAAAGCCATCTGTTTGACATCTTCATCGCTCCTGTCCTCCCGCATAGCCTGATCGGTGATGGCTGCGGCCGTTGGTTCCACCACTGTTGCGGCAAGAATGGTAGCTAACCCGTTTACTACCGCTGAAAGCAGGGTAGCGGTGGAGCGAAAGCTGGGGAAAAGCGCCCCGGCATAGATGGAAGACAGAACCCCGGTGGTATAAATACCGGTTACAATTATGTTTAAGAATAAAAATGTTTTGGGGATGGTCAGTTTCCTGGAAGTCGCCAGCTTCAGGGATTTTTTGCCAGGCAGGTAAACCTGACCGGACACCTTCGCAAACCTGCGGGGAGAAACAATGATCAGCCAGAGCATCCTGGGCACGGAACCGGTTTCCTCAAACAGAAATATGGCCTTGTTGAAGATATTAACAAAGGCAGGTATCAAAGCCGCTCCGATGAGCGTGCCCACTGTAGCCGCCGCGATCACAATTCTGATATCATAATCAAGCGAGGTCAGCAGCGCCTGGTAGGCCGGACTACTGACAAGCTGATCATCAGGA
>JBAZQW010000038.1:0-13778 GCA_041645005.1 Desulfotomaculaceae bacterium
ATGCGGTTGATTATCTGGTAAAACCTGTCACAAGGGAGGTCGTAGCCCGCGCCATCACCAGAATTGAGCGCCTGTTGCCATCGGTTTTGAAAAGGTCTGAATTAAAAGCGGTTAGTGACCACATTACAGTCAAAAACCGCTATGAAACCTATTTCATTCAGTTAAAAGACATCATCTATGTTGAAAAAGAGCAAAGAAAAACCATCTTCCATACAGAAAACGGTTTGTACCTGACCGGAGAGGGCATTAACTCTTTAGGTCAGAAACTTGACCTGAGATTTTTCCGCTGCCACAGGGGCTTCATTATAAATACGACAAAAATAAACAAGGTTACTCCTATAGCTGATCGGGTATATGAAGTATCATTCCATAAATATTCAGGCAACGTTCCCATGGGCCGCAAGAAGTTCGAGGAACTGTGCAGCCTGATGTCTGAAACACGGAATAAGTTTTACCAGCTTCCTCCTCCGCCGCCGCCGAAGCCGCCCCCGGAGAAACCGCTGCCGCCAAAACCACCACTGCCTCCGCCTGTACCGCTGCCTCTCGGCGCGGAGAAAACCGCCGACCCGACACTGGATGTCATGGCATTTATTGAACTGCTGAAAACATAAGGATTGAACAACATGTGCATACCGACCGGCGAGACATACCAGTCCGGCTGTTCCTGGTAGACATCCTTAAAGGCCTTAGCCCAGTTATCTACTACATCGAGCGCTATGGCATAGGGCAGGAACCTGGAAAAGAGATCTTTGTCACCCATTCTCTCCAGCCTGTCTTTTTCCGCGCGGCTCAGGAACTCCTGAAAACCGAGGATATCCATATGAGCGCCGGCGCCCGCTCTGGTCTTGGCGGGCATCGCCCCGGCAAAAGCAAGCACAGACAGTCCTGTCAGTATCCCTGCCAAAAAGCTCTGATAAGTGGTGAAGCTATTAAACAAAAACTGGCACAGAATTCCCGTGAACACAACCAGCACAGCAGCGACTACCCCTGCCAGTATATAAAATTTTCTTACCTCATCGGGGTTTTTAAGAAAATACTTTTTGCTGACCAGTCCAGCGTAGAGGGTGTCTTTTAATTCCTCCAGATTTTTATAGAACTTATTTTTCATATCGGATACCAGTATGCCTGGCATCCCCGCAAAAATGCGGTCCATCAGCACCATCTCAAAAGCGCTGAGCTCAGCGTCCGGTTCCTTGATTTTTGACAGGTGATAATCCGTGGAATCGAAAACCAGGCCGTCTCTTTTTATCTCTTCAATCTTTATATATCCCTTTACCGCCAGCCCGACAATAGTCGAGGTGATGTCCCGCGGGTCTACCTTTTCATCAACAATGGCGCCGACCTCGGCTGGTGTGAGCGGCCGGCCGCTGAATTGAGGAGGTTCATACATTACAGTTACAGCATCCCTCACCTTGGGGTCCCGGCCTGTTTTGTACCACCGGTTGAGCATGAATATCAGCGAGAGCACAGGGAAAAGGAAGACCCAGTTGTCTTTGACATTTAAGGCCCATAAGAACTTTTTCAGCGAAGAGGGAGGGGCGACAAGCCCTTTATCCCAACCAAAGACAATCGTCAGGCCCTCGCCTGTTTTAAGGCTCTTGGTGGTATAGAATCTCCCCCTGTTAAAGGTAGTCTCATAAACGCCCTGGGTTTGCTCCGAACCGTAAAAGCCGGTATAGCTGGCAGCTTTGAGATCCTGGCTGATATTTTTCACTGCCAGGGTGACATCTGCCGACGCCTCTTTGATGGGCGCCTGCCAGTAATTGCCCGTTACATTCCAGTAGAGCTGGTCGTGGTCTTCCAAAAAAAGGATCGCATTCTCGACTTTATAGGTGATCACATAGGTCTGAGCGCCGCTCACATATTTTTTCGCGTCGCCGATTTGAATATTCAGGGCGTCGCCCTTCCTGGAGACCTGGTACTTCCATTTTTCCCCGCTGCCATCAGTGACGGATATCACTTTTAGCGGGGTGGTGATGGTCTTGCCGAGCTCGTCTGTGTACTTAAATGGTATCTCCCTGTAAATACCATGTTTTGACCTGAGAAAATTCACGTCTATAACTTCTTTTACGATGAAGGATGAATCTTCATAGACCTTAATATCCGAATGGAATTTGTTGATGATAAAATCCTGCGCCCGTGCCGCAGAGGGGGAGAACAGCAGGATTAACAATATGGCGCAAATGATATAAGCTGCTTTCCTCATTAAAAACTCACCTTGACCGGCTTTCTTTCTACTTCCGGTTCCTCAAGCTCGAAAAACTCTTCCTGCTTGAAGCCGCCCATCGAGGCCACAAAATTTGAAGGGACGGACTCAATCATAATGTTGTAATCGCGCACGATCGCGTTGTAATACCTTCTCGCGTACTCTATGTTGTTCTCAAGCTCCTGCAGTTGGGTCTGCAGCTGCAGGAAATTCGCGTTTGCCTTCAGTTCGGGATAGGCCTCGGCCACCGCGAAAAGGCTTTTCATTGTATCCCTGAGCATATTCTCAGCCTGCGCTTTATCAGCTGGGGATACAGCCTGCATGGCCATGGACCTCGCCTGTGTCACCTTTTCAAAAACCGATTTTTCATGGGCAGCGTAGCCTTTAACAGTCTCCACCAAATTCGGCACCAGGTCATACCTCTTTTTAAGCTGGACATTGATGTCGGACCAGGAGGATTTCACGGTGTTCCTGAGTCTGATCAGTTTGTTGTAGATCGCTATGACAACAAAAATGAGGACTGCAATAAGTCCAAGAATGATATACAGCGCCATTAAAGTCCCTCCTTTTAAAATAATGTGCAAACAACACAATTCGAGTCAATGTTCGATTGAAATCGAACCTACAATTTTTCATCTCTATTTACAATATTCTCTATTTGGGGCAATATTCCTTTGCTTTTTGCTGGAAGCTTTTTTAATAATAAAGCAGCCTAAAGACGCAAAGGCGGCCAGATTATTCAGGTTCCCAATAAAAATCAGATCCGGCTCAGTTTATTCTTACAAGGGGAATGGTTTATCCAGCTTTTTGTGCTTGAATGTTTTTTCCCTGCTGGCGTACTCGGACACGGTTTGGCCGCTACCTATGAGTTTATATTTGTAAATAACCAGTCCTTCCAGTCCTACCGGTCCCCTGGCGTGAATTTTACTGGTGCTTATACCCACTTCCGCGCCCAGGCCGTAGCGGAAACCGTCACTGAAGCGCGTGGAGCAATTCCAGAAAACATTGCCCGAGTCAACCAAGGCCATGAAGCGGGCGGCTTTGTCCCTGCTGCCGGTGATGATGCTGTCCGTGTGGCCGGAGCCGTATTTGTTGATATGGTTAATCGCCTCGTCAAGGTCATCCACCACTTTAACCGACAGCTTGTAATCCAGGTATTCCGTCTGCCAGTCCTTTTCAGTGGCCGCAGCCACCTGGATGATTTCCCTGGTCCTGGGGCAGCCGACTATTTCCACCTGTTTTTGGTCTAGGGCTTCCTTCAGCACGGGTAAAAAACGGGGCGCCGCGCTTTCATGCACCAGCAGTGTTTCCGCCGCATTGCATACGGCCACATACTGGGTTTTGGCATCCACCACGATTTTCACTGCCATGTCCAGATCAAATTCCTCATCGACATAACAATGGCAGATGCCGTCCGCATGCCCCATCACCGGTATCCTGGAGTTGTCCATGATATACCTGACAAATTCGTTTGATCCCCTGGGGATGATCAGGTCAATAAACTCGTCCAATTTCAGCATCTCACTGACTTCCGCCCTGGTCTCCATGAGCTTCAGCCAGTTCGTCGGAATACCTGCTTCTTCTGTGGCCCTGATAATAACATCCGCCAGAACGCGGTTGGTTTCCATGGCCTCGGAGCCGCCTTTCAGCAGCACGCCGTTGCCGCTTTTCAGGCAAAGAGTGGAGATCTGCACCAGAGCGTCCGGCCTGGACTCAAATATCACACCAATTACACCAATGGGGCAGGTGGTTTTATACAGTTCCAAACCCTCGTCAAGCTCTGTTGCAAGCAGTGTCTTGCCAACAGGTTCCTCCAGGTCGATCAGGCTGTTGATCCCGTCCACCACATCGGTAATCTTGGCCTCATCAAACTTCAGTCTTTTCAAAAGAGGCTCCGCCAGGTTTTCTCTCTCGCTCCTGGTTAAGTCCTCCCGGTTCGCTTTGATGATTTCGTCCTGGCGCTCAACCAAAGCCCTGGCAATCTGAGCCAGAGCCCGGTTTTTCTGGCCCTTATCCATAGCTGCCAGCTTAATAGAGGCTTCCTTAACCTGCCCGGCAAATTCATTGATACCCAATAGACTTCTCCGCCCTTCCCGTGAATTTTCAGGTGTTATGAATTGATCCGCCGGCGGCCTGGCTGCCGGCGGGCTTAATCATTCCAGTAAATGTGGTTTATATTATTCTAAGCCTCTAACAGTCAAATTTCAACCAATCATCTTTTCTTTTTTGGAGACGGCAGGCACAGTAAGAAAATCAGGAGGCCGGTTAAAAGCGCCGGAGAAGCAGATAAACAGGCATTACCGGAATCAGGTAATAAAATAAAAAACTAAAAAACAACTACCTTAGTGAGGCATAACCATTAGAAATACATCTGGTTACAGGACCGGGCCGGCCATTTTCGATAATGTTCCCGTCCACATTGACAACCGGCACTATTTCAGTCACTGTACCTGTGATGAATACCTCTTCCGCCTGCATCATCTCTGAGATATTAAAAGGCTTGACCCTGACTTCCAACCCAAGAGAATCAGCCACTTCAAGGGCAAAGTACCGTATAACGCCTGCCAGGATCCTGTGGTCAGCCGGGTGAGTCATTAGAACACCGTCTTTAACGATAAAGATGTTGCTGGAAGCACACTCAGTTACTGTTCCATCCGGCAATACAAAAACAGCCTCACCCGCCCCGGCCTGCTGAGCCTTGTGCTTGGCCAGCACGCTGGCCTGCAGTGAAATGGATTTTACATGGCACATCTGCCACCGGAACTCCGGCACGGTTATTACCTTAACACCCTCACTGTACACTGCGGGAGGTATCTCGGGGATATGCCGGACGGTTATCAACAGGCTGGGCCGCAGGCCGGCTTCAGGCAGGTGGCTTCTGGGCGCCGTGCCGCGAGTCACCTGGATATATATCATAGCTTCTTTTATCCCGCTTTTGCTGAGTACATCTTCCGTAATATCCTTCAGCTCCATCAACCCCCGGGGCAGGGTTATATGTACAGCCTCCGCGCTTGCTGCCAGGCGCTTAAAGTGTTCTTCCCGGGCAAACATCACCCCGTTATAAACCCTGATAACTTCGTATACACCGTCGCCAAAGATATAGCCGCGATCATTTACTGAAACCACAGCATCTTCAAGAGGACCCAGCCAACCGTTCAAATAAGCTAATTCCATTAATAATCAACTCCTTAATTACTGAAAATAAGTAAATTAAGCTGTTCTTATTTATGATAGGGTTTTATAAAATTATACCCTTATTAAGATGCATTTCATAACCTTTTGTAGTAGCAAATTTTTAAAAAAGAAAAACCGCCTGCTGGCGGCTTCAGGGGTGTCAGGGGGACGGGGTTGTTGACAACAATTAGGCCTTCAATACAATGCCTCTATTTATACCATTAAGCCTCTCGATCTGTCTGATTGATAAACGTCATTCCTCTTTAAGTTCCTTTAAATACTTATTCCTAGTTACCTTATCTAGCTTTTACAATTCGGATGTAGCTACACTTCATCCTTAGGGGTTCCGTAGATTTCAATTAACCTTGCTACTCCATATGCAATAAGCGCATAAACAATCATGGCTATAATAGTGGTAGGCTCCAGAACTGACTTGGTTTCTATCCCTTCATTTACAGCAGATCTAAAAATACCACTGAAGGGAGCCATGAAAGCTCCTGAAACAGTATAGATAAATGATACAAAGGCGCTCCCGGGATTAGCCCCAAGAAGCTTGAAAACTAGTCGAAAGGCAAAAAGGGCTTCAAAGATGCCGAGTATATAATACACTATCTTTCTAAGTTTTAAATTATTCTCGTTTGATCTGTAAACTCTATTTTCTTCCATTTGTTTTCCTCCGATTAGTTTGATTTACTATCTATATAATACTTTTTTTAAAGTATTAATATTTGTAGTGTGCCCAAATTATGAAGTATTAAAATATATCCCCACCCTATTTCAAGGTGGGGATTATCTTACGCTTACGCAAATGCGATCAAACATCTCCACCTCAATTATACAGTTCTGGCAAATCATATATACTCTTATGCCAATATAACATTAGCCGGCTAAAATATCCTATCTCCTCTAATTATTCTTATCAAAACCACAATAACAGCAACTACGAGAAGAATATGTATAAATCCGCCCATAGTATACGCAGTAACTATACCAAGAAGCCATAAAACTATGAGAATTATCGCGACTAACCATAACATGCTTTATCATCCTTTCTTTATTATGGTGCCAAGCAAATTCTACTTACTGGAATAAAAGGTGCGGTAAATGATTTGCAATACTTCTTCAATGATGTGAAAATAAGCCATAAAATCAGGGTTATCTTTCTTGTAAGCAGCTGCAGTTTCAATAATTCCTGAACCCATATTTTCCATCAATTCAATGCTTCCTTTTGCCGCATTGGTAACGCACTCTACTTCTTGTAAAATCACCGGAACCGAAACTTTGAGCTTATCTGTAGTCTCTCTGACATTACTGCTGATTTGTTCCACATTCTCAAAAATTACCGGCATTGTTCTGATAGTTTTTTTAAAAAATTCCTGATTAGTTTCTACCAGAGGCCGTAAGATACCTACCACCTTTTTTATATTCCAAAGGATAGGAAGTAGAAGAATCCCTGCCGCAATTCCTAATGCACAAACCAAAAAGAGCATTAGGTCCTGTAACGTAATTTGAATTACCATATTGTGTTCCTCACTTTACAGATTTATTAAGTTCATTCGAAATATTTTTGGCGGTTTTATGAATATCCTGTATGATTTCATGGCCTCCATCCTTAATGCCATTTTTTACACCTTCCGTTTTTCCATGAACGTCTTTGATGACATTACGTACTTCCTGCGCAGCATGAGCTGCGGAATCCTTCACCGTCTCTACCTTCTTCTGGACTGTATCCTTGATGGTTTCTACAGTGTTTACAGCTTTTTTCTTCAAATTTTCTCGTGTCTCTTTTCCTGACTTTGGAGCAAAAAGAATTCCTGTTGCTACACCTACAGCGGCTGCGACGCCCATTCCTACAGCGAACTTCTGCGCTGCTTTTACTCTCTCTTTCTTTCTTTTCTCCTTGTTTACCAAGTCTAGTAAATCTCTTAAAATCATTATGAAAACCTCCTTATTTATTGATTTGAAATCATTTAAACCTCTTTCTTTTAATCAAACATGGGTTTTATTTACCTATCACCAAATCTTCGGAGACGATATAGCGGTCCTGTGTATTGCCAACAATATGTTCCTAATTATTTTCACAGACTCGCCACTCCAGCCATATCAATTGCGCCCCCTAAGACTTTGTTAAGGCATCCTTTACTTCAATTTAACTATAAAAATATTAAAATATTCTTACAAAGGGATTAAGTTTTTTTATTCATCCTTCCTCTTCGCAAAGAGCTGTTCCAGCAGGTTATGTAGACCGTTGCCGAGGTCGAAGCGCCAGCCAATAAATATGCCGATGGAAATGCATAAAAAAACAAAGATGGCCCACCAGAAACCTAAAGCGATCACCAATATCGCAAAGATTAAACCGAGCAACCCGCCCAGAAATTTGCCCCAGTGTTTGCTCATCATTACCAGCAAGTTTAAGTCATACAAGACGCTCCCCCCTTTGCCCAGCCTAAACCAGCACCCTTTTCTTCGTTGGAACCTGCTCCAAAACTATATTTTCGACCAGGATATTGATCTCATGTGTTATAAGCCCAGTGGTCTCTTCCACGTAGTTCTTCACTTTCAATTGTAACTCGTTGATCAGTTTAGGCAGATCCAAATCCGGCATAACCATAATCTTGACCTTTATGATTAACCCGTCCGGGGAACTGTATACCTGGCGGCCATTATCCTTAATCCCGCTGGTTTGCTGGACCACCCGAAGCACCATGTTTTCAATGGCGATGATGGAGATGCGAATCGCTCCATTCTCGTTGGTCTGAAGGATAGAGTCGGGAACGGCCGGCTTGGAAGATCTCAGTCCCAGAGCAAAAAGGAATACGGCCACCAGAACCAACGCAGCACCCACCGCCACCACAACCGGACCATCCGCAACTTTGGAAAGGCCTGTCCCATAATCCTGCACCAAGCCTAGCCTCAATGCTATCAAGAACAGTCCGACCGCAGCCAAGAGCAGCCCCAGCAATACTAAAATCAGCCTGCTGACTACTTTCATGAATATCCGGCCTCCTTTCGCTGATTTAATACCTCCGCAATACCGCTAAGTTTTTTAAAGCAATTATTTTTGCAAAGGTTTATACATTTTCTTGTTCAAGATTCTTATCCTCTTGCTCTTTCGGTATGTTAATAGCCAAAACGTTGACGTTAATCACTGACACCTTTAAGCCGGTAAACTTTTCCACTGCGTTGCGTACTTCCTGTTTCAGCTTGTTAGCTACTTCTACTATTTGCACACCAAACTCGATAATGATATCCAGATTTATTTTGATATTATCTTCTTCCAAATAAACCTTGACCCCCTTAGAGAGGTCCTTGCGGCCAAGTTTTTCGGCAATCCCGCCAACGATGCCGCCGCTCATGCCGGCTACACCCTTTATATCACTGGCAGCCAATCCGGCAACGATTGCGATTACATCTGGAGAAATGTGCACATTATCCGTTTCAGTCTCTTTGATTTCCTCTGCTACCGTTTCCTTAATTTCATTCTCACCATTCAACATTTTCTTCCATCCTTTCGTCTCACGTTTTTAATTTACAGCGGCTTGACCCGGGTATTTACTTCAATTTAACTATAAAAATATTAAAATATTCTTACAAAGGGATTAAGTTTTTGTAAATATTCGGAGAACCAGCTTTTGAACATAACCCCTACTTACAGTTTCAGTTGGCTGTAGCCGCCAAGCAATAAATTGAGTGCTTTGGGGGGCATTATAATTTTTAAGGTTTTGAGCAAATGCAGAGAGCACGTTGATTATCACTTCAACGTGCTCTCTGCGGCATGCCCGGCATGTACAATGTCTATATGGTGATAGTGCCCCTATGTTCTCTTTAGTTCTTCACAGTAATATCCGCATGATATTCTTGCAAAGATTTTATATTGGCTTCCTGAAAATTATTTTCCTTATATGCCGCGATACCTTTCGCACTAGCCAAGGCTGCTGCCAGAGTGGTGATATACGGTACTTTATATTTGATTGCCGTCTTGCGGATATAAGCGTCATCGTGTTGGCTGCGTTTTCCGGACGGGGTGTTGATCACCAGGTTGATCTCCTTATTGGTAATGCCGTCGACTATATTGGGACGTCCTTGAAATATTTTTTTAATCTCTTCGGATATGATCCCATTTTCTTTAAGGAAATTGTGGGTTCCTTCCGTCGCTTTTATGTTAAAGCCCAGTTTTATAAACTCCCTGGCCGTTTCCAGTACAGCCGGTTTATCCTGATCGGTCACACTGATCAGAACGGTTCCGGATATGGGCAGGGGCGTCTGGGTGGCTTCTTGAGCTTTATAATAGGCCAGACCAAATGAGTCGGCAATTCCTAATACTTCACCGGTGGAACGCATTTCCGGTCCCAGTACCGGGTCTACCTCCTGGAACATATTAAACGGGAAGACCGCCTCTTTTACCCCGAAATGAGGGATCCCTTTGGAGACCAGGCTGTTGACAGAGGGCTTATTACCGGTTTCAGCCGCCAATATGATTTCCGTGGCAATCCGGGCCATCGAGACATTACAGACTTTTGACACCAGGGGAACGGTCCGTGAAGCTCTCGGATTGGCTTCCAGAACATAAACCCGGTCATCGGCAATAGCGTACTGCATATTCATCAGACCAACCACGTTCAGTTCTCTGGCAATCTTCTTAGTATATTTCACAATGGTTTCAATATGTTTGGCCTCAATACTAATCGGCGGAATCACACAGGCCGAGTCTCCGGAGTGGATGCCCGCCAATTCAATATGCTCCATTACCGCCGGCACATAAGCGTCAGTTCCATCAGCGATGGCGTCCGCTTCCGCTTCAATAGCGTTTTTCAGGAATCTATCGATCAGAATCGGCCTTTCCGGAGTAACCCCGACTGCGGCAGCCAGGTACTGGCAGAGCATTTCCTCATCGTAAACAACTTCCATCCCGCGACCGCCCAAAACATAAGAAGGCCGGACCATCAAAGGATAACCAATCCGGTTGGCGATGGCCAGAGCTTCCTCAAGATTCACCGCCATCCCGGATTCCGGCATGGGGATATCGAGTTTCTCCATGATCTGACGGAACCGGTCGCGGTCTTCGGCCAAATCGATAGTATCTGGGGAAGTGCCGAGAATTTCCACCCCGGCTTTGGCCAGTTCATCGGCGATATTCAAGGGGGTCTGGCCTCCGAACTGAACAATGACCCCCAGCGGCTTTTCCTTTTCATATATACTCAGCACATCTTCCACTGTCAGTGGTTCGAAGTACAGCTTGTCCGATGTGTCATAGTCGGTGGAAACCGTTTCAGGATTGCAGTTGACAATCACTGTCTCATAGCCCAAATCGCGCAAGGCGAACGCTGTATGCACACAGCAGTAGTCAAACTCAATGCCCTGCCCGATCCGGTTCGGACCTCCGCCCAGAATCAACACTTTCTGCCGGTCGCTTGATGTAGTCTGATCAGGGGCGTTGTAGGTGGAGAAATAGTAGGATGCGTTTTCAACACCGCTTACCGGAACGGCTTCCCATCCTTCGACGACTCCTAAAGCGGTCCTGCGCTGTCTAATTTCCGTCTCCGGCAGGTTTAAAAGCATGGCTAAATAACGATCGGCAAAACCGTTCTTTTTAGCCTGGACCAGCAGTTCGTCCGGCAATTGTCCCTCTTTATACTTTAATATCTCTTCTTCCAGCACAACAAGTTCTTTCATTTGCTGAATAAACCACGGTTTGATATGGGTCAGCCGGTAAAGGTGTTCGATATCCGCCCCTTTGCGTAAGGCCTCATACATGATAAACTGGCGTTCACTGGATGGCTCTGCTAATAGTGACAGCAATTCTTCCAGGGAGCACCGGTTAAAATCTTTCGCGAAACCTAACCCGTAACGATTGATTTCCAGGGAACGAATAGCTTTTTGAAAGGCTTCTTTATAGTTTTTGCCGATGCTCATCACTTCTCCGACGGCGCGCATCTGTGTCCCCAGGCGGTCATAGGCGCCGGGGAACTTTTCAAAGGCCCAGCGGGAGAATTTAATGACCACATAATCACCTGAAGGGGTATATTTATCCAGGGTGCCATCCCGCCAGTAGGGAATTTCGTCAAGGGTCAAACCTGCCGCCAGCATTGTAGAAATCAAAGCGATGGGAAAACCGGTGGCTTTTGAGGCTAAAGCGGAGGAACGTGAAGTGCGGGGATTTATTTCAATAATAACCACCCGGCCGGTTTTAGGATCGTGGGCGAACTGAATATTAGTTCCACCAACGACTTCTATGGCCTCCACAACGTCATAGGAGTATTTTTGTAACCGTTGTTGCAGCTCGGGGCTGATCGTCAGCATCGGAGCCGAGCAGAAGGAATCACCGGTATGCACACCCATGGCATCAATGTTTTCAATAAAGCAAACGGTAATCATCTTATTTTTGGCATCCCGGACAACTTCCAGCTCCAGTTCTTCCCAACCCAGCACTGATTCCTCGACCAGGATTTGTCCAACCAGACTGGCAGTGATGCCGCGATTAGCGACTGTCCTTAACTCCTCAACATTATAAACCAGGCCACCGCCGGTGCCTCCCATGGTGTAGGCGGGGCGGATAACCACCGGGTACCCGAGTTCCTGGGCGATATTTTCCGCTTCCTCAACACTATAGGCCGGTTTGCTGCGTGGCATTTCGATACCCAGCCGGTTCATCGTTTCTTTGAAGGCGATGCGGTCTTCACCACGTTCAATAGCGTCAACTTGCACACCGATTACTTTGACTCCGTATTTTTCTAATACACCGGCCTTGTGTAGTTCAGAACTCAAGTTTAAAGCCGACTGACCGCCTAAATTCGGCAGCAGTGCGTCAGGCCGTTCTTTAGCTATTATGTCAGTCAGTCTTTTTAGATTTAGTGGTTCAATGTAGGTTACATCCGCGATTCCCGGATCCGTCATAATTGTGGCTGGATTGGAATTGACCAGAACAATCTGGTACCCCAATTTTCGCAGGGCTTTGCAGGCCTGGGTACCGGAATAGTCAAATTCACAAGCCTGTCCAATCACAATCGGGCCTGAACCAATAATTAGGATTTTGTTGATGTCACTTCGTTGTGGCATATTTATCCTCCCGCTTTTCAATATAGAACAAGTTATTTATCTTCTTTGATAAATTAAGGCTTGTCAAAAGAAAATTATATCAAATAGTAGTGACTATTTAAACCAAAAAATTTCAGGCACTACCATATTGTGAATACTCCGCCCCTGGTTTTGACCGGTATAATGGAGGGTCGTCTAAATCTCCATTACCAGTTTAAGTTCTTTTTTGTGAAATATGGACCGGAGAGGAACCAATTACCACCCCGCCTGTTTTTTTTGTTTCCCGCATCTATCAAGAGGTAAGAACATATCCTTACATCCAATGCTTGTACAGGAGCCAAGGTGACTTTTGCCTGAACCCTTTTACAGAATATATAATTGTCAACTGTACCATGAAAATAGCCGAATCCCAGAAAACTTTTAAATTGGAAAGGGGAATGTCTTTGAAAAGCATCACTCGAATGATATCTATGACCGCAACCAGCTTCTTGTTCAGCCTCATGTTAATCGCTGGTATCGCATCGACAGCACATGCTGATACAGCAGGCATGTCCCAGGGATACGTAAATGACGGAATGCAGTACACACAACCTAATGACGGAATTCAGTATAATTCGAGCAACTATTACGTGGGCACGGCTTACTACTACCCAACCACACCTGCTCGGTATTATCAGAACAACTACTACAGGGGCACGGCTAATACCCCATCCTCACCAACAACAAAAACAGCTCCGGCATCAACACCCAGTTCGGCAACCTATGGCCTGACTGCGGAAGAAAGTTTAATGTATAGCCTGGTTAACCAGGACCGGAGCAGAAATGGACTGCCTCCACTAGCGCTGGATATGACCTTGGTGAACCTGGCCAGAGCGAAAAGCCAGGACATGTATCAGAACAACTACTTCGGCCACACCTCTCCAACGTATGGATCCGCCTATGACATGGAAAAGAAAGCCGGCTTATCTTACAGCATTATGGGAGCCGAAAATATCGCTAAAGCTGCAACAGTCCAGTCTACAGAGCAGGCGTTCATGAACAGCTCCGGTCACAAGGCAAATATCCTGAACCCACAGCATAACACGATTGGTATAGGCATTACCGATACCCAATCCGGTGTAGTTATTACTACCCAGTTATTTGCTAAAAAATAATATTTTTTCTACCAGTTAGTTGAGTGATTATTTGAGGCACGATTTTCATCGTGCCTCAATTTTTTACGATTTCGGTACCGCGATTTCGGTACCGGGTACCTAAGTTATTAAGTTATTCTAATGGGAAAATTAGGCCTTTCGATAGACATTCAAACCAATTTTAATATCCTCTTTGTCAGGTATAGATACGTTTCCTTCAGTCGAGCCAA
>JBAZQW010000039.1:0-13615 GCA_041645005.1 Desulfotomaculaceae bacterium
GTTGGCAGGTCTGTTTTTTTTCATGTATACGGGTATTGCATATGCGTCCAGCGCGCCATCCTTTATTAGTTTGTCTAGTAAATAGGAGTAGATTTCCGGGTTCATGTCGTCTATAGTAGTTTCGATGACAGTTACTTTTTCCTCTTTACCAGTCATCACTGTTCTCCTTTCATGTGGTACAAAATTTGCGACTATATTGTAACACAACTCCTTTCCTCATTAGTACAAATCATTTTCACAAAGAAGAATAGAGGAAGGGAGTCTTAATTGGCAACAGTAAAATTCAAGGAGGGAGAGAATGGGCGATATTGAAGTCAGAGGATTTGGCGAGTTAAAGAAACTCTTTGACGAGAGGGAGTGGGCTTTCCCACAATAGTAATTCCAATAACGTTAATGGCAAGAAAATTGCGAAGAGCAGGGATAGAACTGTTCAGTGAGGGTTGTTAATAATATAAACTTAAAGTATTATAAATTCAGTTAAAACCTTCATTCTATAGGTGGTGAGGCTTTTTGGAGGTTGAAGTAAGAGTTTTTTCCGGCCTGGAAAGTTATATTCCCGGAACAACTTTTGGACAAATCATCCCTGTGAGTATAACAGAGGGGCTTACCGGAAGAGAGCTTTTAAAAAAGCTCAACATTCCCGAGGATAAGGTGTTCACATTTTTAGTTAATGGTGTTCACAAGAATTTCGAAGTGAGCCTTAATGATGGCGACCGTGTATCTCTTTTCCCTGCTGTAGGTGGGGGTTAATTTATAAGCATAGCTTTCTGGAAGTAAGCGCTGGGTTTGGTTAATGTTTTCGAACAATAAATTGAACCTTTAGTGTATTATTGATATAATTAAAAGGTTCTGTCGCGTAAGCTGGACAGTTCCCGCAGCAGTATGTGTTTTTTGAGGGGGTAATCGCATGGGTACGGTGCGCAGTATGTTATACGACGCAGGTGCCGCAGGGCTTAGCGCTAAACACAAGCTGTGGCTGGAAAAAAACGGGGCCATTTTTGGTAACGGCCTATTTAATATTTTAATTAAGGTCAAAGACACAGGGTCGATTTCGCAAGCCGCCAGAGAAATGTCCATGTCCTACCGGGCAGCCTGGGGCAAGATTAAAGTGGCTGAAAGGCACTGGGGAGTGCCGCTTGTTGTAACGCAGGTTGGCGGTGAGATGGGCGGTGGGGCAAAGCTGACCCCGAGCGCTGATGAATTGTTGAAAAGGTACCGCCAGTTTCAGCAGGAAGTAGATATTTTTATTCAAAATTCATTCAAGGTAACATTTCAGGGCTGGCCAGGCCCTTAAATTTCCCGTTGGTTATATTATTCCAAACATAAGGAAAACCAGATTTAGACCTCAAGACTGGATTTGCGTGTCTGTAATTTTTAAAAAAGGTGATGGCTATGGGCGTTTACTGGCAGGGGCTGCTGGAGGCGGTACGCCTGCTGTTGAGTGGGGATCCGGAGGTATTGGATGTTATCTTCCGTACCCTTCATGTATCAGGCACGGCCACCCTGATTGGCCTTTTAATAGGCTTGCCCCTGGGCACTTTTTTAGCTCTCGCCTCTTTCCCCGGGCGCAAGCTGGTGGTAAGTATAATTAATTTCGGCATGGGTCTGCCGCCAGTAGTGGTGGGATTATGGGTCTGGCTGACCTTGAGCCGGTACGGGCCACTGGGCGCTCTGGGCCTGCTGTACACACCAACAGCCATGATTGTGGCCCAGATCATCATTGCGGCGCCTATAATCACCGGGTTTACTATCGCTGCCATACAATCCCTGAACCCCAAGATAAGGCTCCAGATCCTGGCCCTGGGAGCTTCGCGGCTGCAGTTGTTGTGGCTGCTTTTGAGGGAAGCCAGGCTTGGCCTGCTGGCGGCGGTTATCGCCGGTTTTGGCGGGGCAATATCCGAAGTGGGAGCCTCCATGATGGTGGGGGGCAACTTGAAAGGGTATACGGCGGTGCTTACAACCGCTACGGTATTGGAAGTCAATAAGGGAAAATGGGAAATTGCTACCGCCCTCAGTATCATACTGCTGCTGCTGGCCTTTGGCATTACCGCTGTGCTGACTACCGCCCAGCAGCGAGGCCGTTAAGAAAATAATACTCGTTTTTCAGTTTAACTGACTAACAATATAGAAGGTGAAACAATGCGTGATACCTACAGCCGGAACATAGAATATCTGCGTGTTTCAGTTACCGACAAGTGCAACCTGCGCTGTATATACTGCATGCCGCCAGAGGGGGTTAAGTCTGCTTCCCACGAGGATATCCTGCGCGTGGAAGAGATTGAAGCAGTAATAAAGGCTGCAGCCCTGATAGGGATTAAAAAAATACGCCTTACCGGGGGTGAACCGCTGGTGCGCAAAGGGTTGGACGGCCTGGTGCGGAGCATTTCAAACATTCCCGGTATCGATGATATAACCCTCACCACCAACGGCCTGCTTCTGCCGTCCCGCGCCAAAAGCCTTAAAGAAGCGGGAGTCAAAAGGGTCAATATCAGCCTGGATACATTAAGGGATGAACGCTACCGGAATATAACGCGCGGCGGGGAGCTGGCCCTGGCCTGGAAAGGTATACAGGCAGCTTTAGATGCCGGGCTTCATCCGGTTAAACTGAACACTGTTGTTATCCGTGATTTTAACGATGATGAGGTAGTGGACATGGCCCGCCTCACTCTTAAGAGGCCCCTGCACATCCGCTTTATTGAGCTGATGCCCATAGGGTCCTCTCTGACCTGGTCCGAAGGGCGCTTCGTGCCGGCAGAGGAAATAATGGACCAGCTGAACAGGAAAGTCGGCCAATTACTGCCTGCCATGATGGCTTCGGGCGGCGGTCCGGCCAAATACTACCGCTTTAAAGACGCAGCGGGAACCGTTGGCTTTATCACCTCTATGAGCGAACATTTCTGCGAAAAATGCAACCGCCTGCGCCTGACCGCAAGCGGCGGCCTGAGGCCGTGCCTTTACGATGAGAGGGAAGTGGATTTGAAGACCCCGCTGCGTGAGGGAGCGGGTACCAGGGAAATAGCCGAATTAATTATTGACGCTGTTTTGTTAAAACCGGACCGGCACCATATGCTGGAAGGTTGGAGGGACAAGCGGAGGAGCATGTCTCAAATCGGTGGGTAGGTTTTCGATAGGATTAGCAAGATTTGGTGGGATTAACAGGATTAAAAGAAATTCTTCTGGTTATTAAGTTTAAAAAAGTTAAAAATAGTATCAATCAAGTTTAGTATATAAATTTTTAAGATAAATCCTGTCTATGGATTAACAAAAGGAGATGTAGCCTGTATGGGTATAATAAAGGCTGTATGTACCAGCCCGGAAAAAGGGATGCGTAAAAAAGACACAGGAGAAGGAATACTGATTAAGGAGCAAGGTCTGCAGGACGATGCCCACGCGGGTCCCTGGCACCGACAGGTCAGCCTTTTAGCGCTTGAGAGCATCGAAAAGATGCGGGCGAAGGGTTTGGATGTCGGCCCCGGGGACTTTGCCGAGAACCTCACCACGGAGGGTATAAACCTTGTTGATCTGCCTCTGGGCACACGTCTGAAGATCGGCGGCGTGGCGGTTGGCGAAGTTACCCAGATTGGTAAGGAATGTCACAACCGCTGCGCTATCTTCTATCAGGCCGGTGATTGCGTTATGCCCAGGGAGGGAATTTTCATCAGAGTACTGGAAGGCGGGCAGGTTAAAGCCGGCGACACCATAGAAGTTATGGAGGTCCCTCAGTGAAAAGGCCAGTCCCAGTTGTTGGTTTGGTGGGCTATTCCGGCTCCGGCAAAACCACGTTTTTAGAAAAGCTGATCGTCGTGCTAAAGGGTCGCGGCTATTTGATTGGTGTGATCAAACATACCCACCATCTTGTGGATTTTGATCAAAAGGGAAAGGACACCTGGCGGCATGCGCGTGCTGGTGCGGATGTTGTGGCTCTGGCCTCGCCCAACGGGGTCACCCTTTTTAAGAAATTTGAAGCCGATCCCGCGCCGGAAGAAGTCATGGTCATGTCCATGTCCATGGCAGGCGAGCTGGATCTGATTATTTTTGAGGGTTATAAGAAGGAGAAATGGCCTAAAATAGAGGTCTATCGCCGTGGAGAAACCGAGCGGCCGGTTATCCCGGCGGGAGAACTGATTGCTGTGGTAAGTGACGCTCCACCTGTTGGGGCGGCGCCGTATTTTGGGCTGGACGATGCGGCAGGAGTTGCTGACTTGATTGAGAAAGTAATATTAAAAAAGAGCTAAGCGAATTTGCTCTTTTTTTGCAAGCAGCAAGTAATTTCACAGGGAATAATTAAAAAGGAGTGTGCTGCAATGTCGGAAATTAAGCCGGAAGTTCTAGAGGCGGTCAGGCTGGCGGCCAAAGAGGGAAAGCTCACCTGCACTCAGGCCAGAAAACTGGCGGAGGAATTGAAGGTTGTACCCAGGGTGGTAGGGAATGCCGCCAATGAACTTAAAATCAAAATAAAATCATGCGAGCTGGGATGTTTTTAACTCATCAGAGGTGAATTTATGGCCGAACTTTTTAATGTGCTGACAGTTGAAGAGGCCAGGGCGGCTATAGCCCGCTACCTGCCGGATAAATGGCCGTCTGTAAAGGTGCCGATTTTGCAAAGCCTTGGCCGTAGACTGGCGCTGGAGGTGCGAGCTGTCGATGATGTGCCCGGTTTCGACCGGTCCACTATGGACGGTTTCGCGGTGCGGGCAAAAGATAGCTATGGCGCCACGGAAGGGATGCCGTCATACGTTGATATCAGCGGCGAGGTTATGATTGGCAGGAGACCGGAGGGAGAAATAAGAGCGGGTCAGGCCTATCATATTCCTACCGGAGGAATGCTTCCGCCCGGTGCGGATGCCGTGGTGATGGTGGAGTACACAGAAGAATTGGACAGCAGCACCATTGGCATAATTAAGCCTGTTGCGCCCGGGGAGAATGTGGTGCGCAGGGGTGACGATATAGCCGCCGGGGAGATAGCGCTCCCGGCGGGACACCTGATCAGGCCGCAGGATCTTGGCATGCTGTCATCCATCGGCGTCACCGAAGTTGAGGTGGCTATTTCAGTTAAAGTAGGGATTGTCTCTACCGGAGACGAACTGGTCGACCCCGGGGATGTTCCTTCATCCGGTCAGGTACGGGACATTAACTCCCACGCCCTGTACGGGGCGGTTACAGCTTGCGGCGGGGAGCCGCACCTGTATGGAATTATCGTTGACAATTACGGCAAATTGAAAGACGCCCTGGAAATCGCGCTGGAAGAAAACCATATGGTCCTCCTTTCAGGCGGCAGTTCAGTTGGTACACGTGATGTCGCTTCCAAAGTGATCGATTCTGCCGGAAAGCCAGGTGTGCTTTTTCACGGAATCGCGGTCAGTCCCGGCAAGCCCACAGTCGGAGCGATTTTGGGAGGAAAACCTGTTTTTGGCCTGCCGGGCCACCCGGCTTCGGCCATGGTGATCTTTGATCTGATGGTTGCCCCTCTTGTGCGAACAGGCGGCTATCCGGCAAACGAAGAAGAATCAGCCATGGAATTTCCCCTGAGGGTGGTGATGACCCGCAACATTCGTTCCGCGGCGGGACGGGAGGACTTTATCCGGGTCAAGCTTTTCCATAGAGATGGGCAGTTTTTTGCTGAACCTGTCCTGGGTAAATCGGGATTAATCAGCACCATGGTCAGGGCAGACGGCCTGGCGCGTATCCCCGCCGGCAAAGAGGGTGTTGAAGCCGGTGAGACGGTAGAAGTAAAACTGTTTTGAAAACAAATTGACTGGATTGACAGGGTTTTCCTGTAAATCCAGTCAATCCAGTAAATCCTGTCAATTTGTTTTATTAACAAAAGACTTACAATGCAACCTTAAGGGGTATTACTGGTAGCTTGTCAATTTGTTTAATGAGGTGCGGATAAAGTATGAAGCGTAAGGTTTATCTGGACGACCTGCCCTGGGAGGCAGCGCTGGAACGATACCTCGGTTATCTTGCTGATTTGGGTGCACTGAGCCCGGGCCGGCCGGAACTGGTCTGTGCTGAAGAGGCCCTGGGCAGAGTAACGGCGGCGCCGGTGTATGCCCGGATATCTTCACCCCATTACCATGCCTCGGCCATGGATGGGATGGCGGTGCGCTCCCATGATACTTACGGGGCTTTCGAGACTACGCCCAAACGCTTGCAAGTGGGGAAGGAGGCTGTACCGGTAGACACGGGTGATCCGCTGCCGGACGGCTGCGACGCCGTTATTATGATTGAAGACGTGCACTATGTGCGGTCTGATATAATTGAGATAATACACGCCGCGCCTCCCTGGCAGCATGTTCGTTTTGTAGGAGAGGATATAGTCGCCACCGAGATGATCATTCCGGCCAACCACTTGGTGAGACCGGTTGATATCGGCGCTTTGCTGGCTGGCGGGATTAATAACCTGTATGTGCATCCGCGCCCCAGGGTGGCACTGATGCCTACAGGAACGGAACTGGTCCAACCAGGCTCTGAGTTGAGGCCGGGTGATATCATTGAGTATAACTCCAGGATGTTGGGGGCAATGGTGGAGAACTGGGGCGGAAAGGCGCTGCGCAGGGAGATCTCGGTGGATGACTTTGACAGCATTAAAGCCGCGCTTATAAGCTCCGTTGATGAAGCGGACATTGTGCTGATCAACGCCGGATCTTCAGCCGGCTCCGAGGATTATACCGCGGATGTAATCAGGTCTCTTGGTTCGGTGCTGGTGCATGGAGTGGCCACTAAACCAGGCAAACCAGTAATTCTGGGCGAGATAAACGGTAAGCCGGTGATAGGTGTGCCCGGGTACCCCGTATCAGCTTACATGGGCCTGGACCTTTTCGTCAAGCCGGTTTTCTTTAAAAAACTGGGTACCGTGCCACCATCATTGGATACAATTGAAGCAACCGTATCCAGAAAGATGGTCTCCTCCATAGGTGTTGAGGAATTTGTGCGGGTTAAGCTGGGGCAGGTGGGGGACAAGGTCGTGGCAACCCCTATGTCACGGGGTGCCGGTGTCCTGATGTCACTGGTGCGGGCCGACGGTGTGGTCCGGGTCCCCAGGCTTTCGGAAGGGTACAACGCTGGTGATACGGCGACGGTAGAACTGTTCAGGACGCCGCGGGAAATCAGGGAAACGACGGTTATCATAGGCAGTCATGACAACTCCCTGGATGTACTGGCTAACTTTTTGCGTCTTAAATTTCCGGAGGCGACCCTTTCTTCCGCCCATGTCGGCAGCTTGGGCGGACTGACAGCCTTGCGTAGGGGTGAGGCGCACTGTGCGGGCACGCACCTGCTTGATGAAGAAACAGGGGAGTACAATATTAACTACGTTAAAAGAATACTGCCTGGTAGAGGAATCGCTCTGGTCAACCTGGTCTACCGGGAGCAGGGGTTGCTCCTGGCTAGAGGCAACCCCAAAGCCATCCGGGGACTGGAAGACCTGACCCGGGATGACGTCAACTTTGTTAACCGGCAGCGCGGCGCCGGTACCAGGATCCTGCTAGATTACCTCATTAAAGGACAGGGAATTGAAGCTGATCATATCCACGGCTATGATCATGAGGAGTACACTCATATGGCCGTTGCGGTAGCGATAAAAGCAGGCGCGGCGGATGCCGGACTGGGCATCCGGGCGGCCGCGGTGGCGCTTGGATTGGATTTTATCGGTATAGTTGAGGAAAGGTATGACCTGTGCATACCATTAGAATACTGGGATACACCATATATCCAAAGATTGTTGGCGGTAATGGAATTACCGGAATTTCAGGCGGAGGTCAAAAAGCTGGGTGGTTACGACCTGCGTGACTGTGGCAAAGTCATGTGGCGTAGCTGTTAGATCGGTTCAGCAATTTAAGGCGATGATTTTGCGGTCCAAATGGTAGCCAGTGGTAAAAAGCACACTTATAAAGGAGTGTGCTTTTTATATATGCATGTACTTATCTTTAGAAAAGGCAAGCTGAATTCTCAATGATTTATTGGTAAAGGTTAAAGAAAAAAGGTGTGTCTTCCAGGGATAGGCAGGATAACCATCTATTATAGTTGAAATATTAATATGTTTGTCTTTGGTGATAATCTTTTTATGGTGTAAATCAAGGAAATAGCTGGCTGTAGTATTACAAAGACTATAGTTTGAGATTCTAATAATGGTTCGCTTTTAATCAAACATCGTAACGAATTGGCAGCGCTTCCAATGGGGACATTCCTCTGAAGGAGGTGTGTCCCCTTTCCTCTGATGAATAAATTCGCACCTGCTTTTATAGAGGGCAGAAGAACTCTAGCAAAGGAGATGTTGTTTTTGAACGGGTTGACTCACCTGGATGAACATGGTCAGGCCAGGATGGTAGAGGTGGGAGCAAAAGAAATTACCCGCAGGGAAGCTGTAGCCCGGGGAGAAGTAGCCATGCGTCCGGGAACGCTTGATATGATCCTGGAAGGAAAAACACCTAAAGGAGAGGTGTTCGGTGTAGCCCGTATAGCCGGGATTATGGCGGCTAAAAAGACTCCAGAAATAATACCCCTCTGCCATCCTTTGGCGCTGACGGGGATCGATGTGCAGTTTCGTTCCGACCAGGAACTGAGCAGGGTCGAAATCGAGGCCAGGGTCAGGACTACAGGGCAGACCGGGGTGGAAATGGAGGCTCTGACCGCCGTATCGGCGGCGGCCCTGACCATTTATGACATGTGCAAGGCGGTGGACCGGGAAATGGTTATCGGCGCCATCAGGCTTGTCCATAAAAGCGGGGGCAAGAGCGGCTCCTTTAATCGCGAGGGTGAGGAAAAGTGGCGGTAAAGGGAATTGAATAAAAAAGAGATGACCCGAGGAATGAGAACGGCGCTAACAGAGAATGTCTCAGGATTAAGAGGTGAAAAAGTTGTACAGGATAGGTGTGATTACCGTTAGTGACAAGGGGTCCCGTGGAGAGCGGGTGGATGAAAGCGGCCCGGCCATCACAGAGATGGTTGAATCACTGGGTAAAGTGGTAAGTTATCAGGTTTTGCCTGACGATTTGGATGTTTTAAAAGAGGCTTTGATCGACCTGTCCGACAGGGAAAAGATTGACCTGATCTTTACCACAGGTGGAACAGGCTTGAGTCCCAGGGACAATACCCCGGAAGCGACCCTGGCTGTAATCGGACGGGAAGTACCCGGCCTGGCTGAGGCCATGCGCCTGGAAAGCATGAAAAAGACCAACAGGGCTATGCTCTCCAGGGCGGTAGCCGGTATTCGCAACGGCACCTTGATTATCAATTTGCCCGGCAGTGTTAAAGCGGTAAGGGAGTGCCTGGAAGTTATTTTACCGGCGCTGCCGCACGGTCTGGAGATCTTGACCGGCCGGGGCGGTGAGTGTGGAACAACCAGCTAAAAAACACGACATTACTTCTGATAAGAATACAGAAAAGCAGCGGTACAAAGTCTCAAACGACATTCCAAGCAATGTGGTTTATTACCGGGACGGCTATAGTATCGACCTTGGAGATATAGATGAAGACTGGGAAGTGGAACTGGAGCTGAAAGACGGCGAGATTTACAGGTTAACGAGGCAATGACATTTAAGAGGCCGCCCTTGTCTGGCGGCCTCTTAAATGTCATTGACGACCCGCCCCGGATGAGCGTATGCATGTATAAAATAGCTGGCCCCGTGGGAAAATATTTCTAAGAAAGAACCGAAAATAAAAAAAGTGGTCAGATTGAGATAGAAGAAGATATTAAAAGCTATTGCAAGATAATTAACCTTTTTTAATCTAGAAAAGGGAAATTATGCGGTGATTTAATTTGCTTTTAACAATCTTATTCTATATTATATTTACGTAGTGTTAGCACTCATTGACCTTGAGTGCTAACAAATGATAAAATAAAACCAACCAGTAACAAGGAGGGGTTTAAGTGATCAGACCATTAGGCGAAAGGGTAGTTGTTAAGCCTCTACCCGGTGAGGAAAAAACCAAAGGCGGCATTGTCCTGCCGGACACGGCTAAGGAAAAGCCACAGGAAGGGGAAGTGATAGCTGTAGGTTCCGGTAAGATTTTAGAAACCGGCCAGCGTGTTCCCATCGACCTGAAACCGGGGGACAGGATACTTTTTTCCAAGTATGCCGGAAACGAAGTCAAGATTGACGACGTTGAATATTTGATCATGCGTGAAGCTGACATTCTCGGCGTAATCGAGAAATAGGTAAAAAGAGGAGGTAAGAAAATTGGCAGGCAAAGAGATCATTTTCCGGGAAGAGGCCAGGCGAGCCCTTGAGAAGGGTGTTAATGCGCTGGCGGATGCGGTAAAGATTACCCTCGGCCCGAAAGGCCGCAATGTGGTTCTTGAGAAAAAATTCGGTTCGCCGATGATTGTGAACGATGGCGTAACCATTGCCAGGGAAATAGATCTTCCCGATCCATTTGAAAATATGGGCGCCCAACTGGTTAAAGAAGTTGCCACCAAGACCAATGATGTGGCTGGAGACGGCACCACCACGGCCTGCGTGCTGGCCCAGGCGATTGTACGTGAGGGCTCAAGGAACGTGGCTGCGGGGGCCAATCCCATGATCATTAAGAAAGGCATTGAAAAAGCTGTAGAAAAAGTGGTAGCCTCTATTAAAAATTCTGCAAAAACGATTGAAAGCAAGTCGGCCATCACCCAGGTCGCTACCATTTCAGCCAACGACGAGTTTATCGGAGGCCTGATCGCCGACGCGATGGAAAAGGTAGGTAAAGACGGCGTTATTACTGTAGAAGAGTCAAAAGGCACCACAACCACCCTGGAAATTGTTGAAGGAATGAACTTTGACCGGGGCTATATCTCCCCATATATGGTTACCGACGCTGACAAAATGGAAGCAAATCTGGACGACCCCTATATCTTGATCACGGACAAGAAGATATCGTCTGTTGCTGACCTCCTGCCGGTCCTCGAAAAAGTTGTTCAGTCCGGCAAGCCACTGCTGCTCATCGCCGAGGATATAGAGGGTGAGGCTCTTGCCACCCTGGTGCTTAACAAGCTGCGCGGCACCTTTCAGTGTGTTGCGGTCAAAGCTCCTGGTTTTGGCGACAGGCGGAAGGCAATGCTCCAGGACATCGCCATTCTGACCGGCGGCACTGTTGTTACCGAGGAACTGGGGCTGAAGCTGGATAAGGCTACCCTCAACGAACTTGGTAGCGCTACCAAAGTCCGGGTCAAGAAGGAAGAAACCATTATTGTCGGCGGAGCCGGCAGTGTGGACGAAATAACCAAGCGTGTCGTCCAGATTAAGAATCAAATCGAAGACACCAAATCAGAATTCGACAAGGAGAAACTCCAGGAGCGCCTGGCCAAACTGGCCGGCGGAGTGGCTGTGGTCCAGGTGGGCGCTGCCACTGAAACCGAAATGAAGGACAAGAAGCTGCGCATTGAGGACGCCTTAAACGCTACCCGCGCGGCTGTGGAGGAAGGTATCGTCCCAGGCGGCGGCGTGGCATACATCAGTGCCATTAAAGCGTTAGATGGTTTAACCACCAGCACCCTTGATGAGAAAACCGGGGTCGACATTGTCCGCCGGGCACTGGAAGAACCCCTGCGTCAAATTGCCAGCAACGCCGGCTTCGAGGGCTCGGTCATAGTGGAGAAGGTTAAAAACGCTGAAGATGGTATTGGCTTCAACGCCCTGACTACTGAATTCACCAACATGATTGACGCCGGTATCGTTGACCCGGCGAAAGTTACCCGCTCTGCCCTTGAAAACGCTGCCAGCATTGCGGCCATGATCCTGACCACTGAAACTCTCATCGCCGAGAAACCAGATAAGGATAAAGATCCTATGGGCGGCATGGGCGGCATGGGCGGTATGGGCGGTATGGGCGGTATGATGTAACCAGGGGACTGCATCCCTTGTAAATAAAGGGGCCGGATATCCGGTCCCTTTCCCATGCGAGGCTTCTCATTAGTTCGCTGAACTACTGAGAGGCCTCTTTTTTACGTGCGACAAGCAGGCTCCTTCCCGCTACGATCTCGGTATGTTCAGTATTTAGAGTAATAAGCCTGATCCCACGTAATGGGATCAGGCTTATTAATAATGGAACACACCAGCTTTTCATGGTTATTAAGAAGATAAATTATAATAATTAGGTGGTGACATCGATCCCCTTTTGGTTAGCATTATAGATTTTTTGGGCGACCAAATAAAGTGTTCAGGGGGCAATAATGCTGTTTAGCTGATTATTATCCTTTTTAGCAAACTTGTCCTGCAGGCTTCTCTTTGTTATTATATGATCAGGATTTTAAACCCACAAGTTGGGCGCTTGTGGGTTTTGACATGGGAGGAATTTCAAGTGGCACATGACAGTGAGTCGGCTATAAAAGCCGCATTAGTCGCCAATGGGCTGATCGCCTCCATGAAACTGGTTGGGGCGGTCTTAAGCGGCAGCGCTTCCATGATGGCGGAGTTTAAACATTCCCTGGGGGACTGGGCTAACGGTTTCTTCCTCCTGATCGGGATCAGACAATCGCAGAGGCCAAAAGATGATCGCTACCAGTTTGGCCACGGCAAAAGGGTTTTTTTCTGGAGTTTTGTCGCCAGCCTGGGTATGCTTTTCATCGGAGGAGCGCTTTCCATATACGGGGGCATTTTAAAAATTGCGCACCCTGAACCACTGGGGCATGTTAGTCTGAATATGGGTATCATTGCTCTTAGCATATTGTTTGAGTGCTATTCTTTTTATATGGCCACCAGTGCCATATTGAGTGAGGCCGGGGAAGAAGCGCGTGGTTTAAGGAAGATCACTCGGGCTATACCATTGTTGGCTAAATCCACACCGGCCACCCGCTTCATCTTCCTGGAAGACACCGCTGCTCTTTTGGGCCTGATCATAGCGGGAGCAGCTATCCTGCTGGCACAGGCTACCGGAAATATTATATTTGACGGCGCCGCTTCCATTCTTATCGGAATTTTACTGTTTTTCATCGGTTTTGGCACCGCCAGGGAAAACGCTTCAGCGATTCTTGGAGAATCAGCGGATCCCTCACTTGTTAAAGAAGTCGGGGATTTTGTCATGACCATACCCGGCGTAATTGACATTCACAATGTGCGTTCCATGTGCGTGGGCCCTAATAACTATCTTATTGAAATGGTGATAGAGGCCGATGAGATGACCAAACTGGAGGATTGTAGTGATATCGGCTTCTGTGTGAAAAGGATGGTCAAAGCAAGATTTAAAGAAATACCTTTTGCCCACATCGCGGTAATAGCTGATGACAAGGAGAGACAATGGGGGAGGGATTAAAGGCCCGGTGTTTTTAGAGACAGTTGAGCCGGCGGCAAAAGCCGGAAAACTACCTGGGCATTTTTCGATGTGGAGATCTTTAGAGTGCGGGATTGTTCGGAAAACTCGGAGTTGAAACCAAAAATATTGTTCAAAAAGCCCAGTCTCAGATAAGAGGTGTCGTTATGTATAAAAATGTTGGCCGGGGTTTGGGCAACAACTCCGTTGACTTTGGACGGGCTCCCGTTAACGGGAATTGATACCTGCTTATCTTTCATTTCTATTTCAACCGATTTTGTGTCATTATTCCAGCCCACCGTCGCGCCTGCGGCGGTGCAGAATGGACGGACCGGGACCAGCAGGTTTTGGCCGTCTTTAAGAGTGGCCAGGGATTCGGGCAAAT
>JBAZQW010000040.1:0-12960 GCA_041645005.1 Desulfotomaculaceae bacterium
AGGGATTCGGGCAAATTGAAAGATTTGCCGTTGAACTGAATCGCCAGGTTGTATTTAACCACCCGCCCTCCGTTTGGGTCAACGGGAGCTTTCAGCGCCAGGGTTCTGCTTCCTTCCTCACCGCTTAGTTCAAACCCAAAAAAACTCTTTAAATAATAGTCGGGAACAAAGGTCATGTTGTCAAGCAGGAAAGGCGCGTCGCTGGCTTCATAGGTTTTGGTGTTTACCGTGACAGCCCTGCTGCCTGGTTTTATCAGCACTTCCCGTTCAATGTTTGAAACAAGCAGGGTGTCGGCGGAGTCATCCCAGCCCAGGCGGTAACCCAAGGGGGAGGCAATCTGCCTCAAAGGCAGGTAAGTAACCTCGCCAGCCTGTACTGGCCCAAGATGAAGGGGGAATTCGGGCTCTATGCCGTTTACGGTGACGTGATCGTATTTTTTCAGAGATGACAGGTCCTGGTCATTGTTAACAATTTCAACTTCTGTGCCCACCGGAATACGTTCGTACAGCCAGACAATATCTTCATTGTACATCCTTATACAGCCGGATGAGGCGTAGGTTCCGATAGAGTATGGGGCATTGTTGCCGTGTACGCCGTAATTGCTGCCACCTGTACCCAGCGCGTTAATTCCCAGCCAGCGGGGCCCCAGCGGGTTTTCCGGAACACCTCCGGGGATAAGCGGACCACCGTCAGGGTGCCGCCAGGCAGGGTAGACCAACTTGACTACTACCCGCCAGTCTCCCTCTGGTGTAAATTGAGGCTGGCGCCCGGTAGCCACCGGAAAAACATCCAGCAGATACCCGTTTTCAAACAGGGCCAGCTGGTTTGTCCCCTTGTTTATTAGTACTCTGGGATCGGTCAGCGCCCCCTGCGGATACATAAGCAAAAAGGCCAGCTGCACAGCGGTTAATATTAATATAAGCCTGGGCTTTAAAATAGGTATCACACCTTATGGCTTATTCAAGTGGCTTCACCTTGCATAATGGAAGTTTCTTGCATGTGACTTGAAAACTTCGCCATTAACAGGTGAAGTCCTTTTTTGCCAGGTTTGAGATCCGCAAAATGATCCTTTAAGGAATAAATATGAGTGATCCGGAGCGGGCAGAAGTAAAAAAATAAAATATAAGATTGGAAGATTTTGTTCGCCAAAATTAAAAGCGAGGCCGTACGACCCCGCTAAAAAATTCCTCGTATTTATTCTGGATCTTAATTCAGCAAAATAGACATCTATCATAATTGGCAGCCGGACGAACTTTCTCAACTGAAGGCGCTTGTATTCATGCGGCATGGCAAGGGTTAGGAGGGGCATGTTATCATAACGTTTTTCCAGAAACCTACTTTTAAGCAATATTATCAACCCGCTGGGTTAGGATCATCTTTCTTTATTTCTCCAGTCCTTCTCCCACACGATATATCCTTGCACATTCTTCACGTCTTCCATTTCAAACTGCAGGCCGTTACACCGTTCCTCAAGGTTTTTAACCCGCTGCTCGATTTCTTCATTTTCGGGTTTATCCGCTTGCGGCCTGGTTACCTGAAGACAGATATTGCCTGATAGAAGAACTACAATGATCACATAAGATAAATATTTAAAAAGATTTTTCATATTAAAACCTCACTGAAGTGGACAACCATTTTCCATATATTAACATATTTTTGTTTGTAATGGAATATGTTTCCATGAAAAATTCCTGTAAAAAATAACTGCCGTTGCTAAATGGTCAGTCAGTGGCGGAAGATCAGTGTGAAGCCTCCGGAGTCAATCCCCGGAGGCCTTGGTATTGCTGGAGCCGATGGTCGGATTCGAACCGACGACCTGCGCATTACGAGTGCGCTGCTCTACCCCTGAGCCACATCGGCAAGGTGTTATCTACAAAGCAGAATATATTTTACCTTATTTATTTGCTCCTGGCAAGTGCTTTGTCGATGGCTTTAAGCAAGCGATTTTTATGGTCCACACCTTCCCTCGGAAACTTATGACCTGTTAGTTATTGTTCGACAGAAAGAGAAGGAAATCCTGTTGTTGAATAATACGGTAGGTCATGTCATTATTAGTTTGTAGACTGTTTTAAGTTAGGCTGCTATGTCCAGGAAAAATCTCAACGAAGAAGACGCCTGCAGATTATAAGGTAATTGTAAATGATGATGTATTGAAACTTGTAACTTTGAATAACCTTTTATTGTTCAATAAAATGTTCTGAAACTTTTTTAACGGTTTTCCGTCATGAAGGACAACAGCCTGGCTTTAGCGAATATAAATCACATATTGCAGAACTGGTTGGAGAAACCGTGCGAGGTGTAAAAGATGAAAATATTTGTGAACATAGATGGGGGGAGCCGCGGCAATCCGGGACCCGCCGCGGCAGCCATGGTGATAACAGACGGGGAAGGCAAGGTGCTGGCTACCAAAAGCAAATTCCTGGGGCCTGGCCTGACCAATAATTTTGCTGAATGGAGCGCACTGGAGGGAGCGGTTAACGCTCTTGCTCATCTGTCCGGGGAGCACGAGGAATTGGAGGCTGAGGTGAGGGCCGACAGTGAACTGGTGGTGCGTCAATATAACCGCCAGTATAAGATAAAAGAGCCTACCTTGAGAGAAATAGCCGAAAGAGTATGGGAAAGCGTGGCCATCACCTCACGTCTTAAACTTATCGTCAAGCATGTGCCCAGGGAGGAGAACAAACTGGCGGATGCCGCCGTTAACCGGGAGTTGGACGAATATATGGATTGGCTCAAACAGAGCAAATAACTTTAAATGTTTTTTCTGCAATTTTTGATATAATAAGGAAAAAAAGAAGGAGGGAGCAAAGAGTGGATATTTTTAAGAAGGTAACTGAAGGCGCCAAGTCTATTGGCGAAGGTGCTAAAACAATCGGTAAAAAATCAAGTGATCTTGTAGAATCAACTAAGTTGAAATTTGAGATATCAAAACTGGAAAAAGAAATTGAGAACAACATCACAGCCCTGGGCAATCTTGTTTTCCTGCAGTTCAAGGGTGAAGAAGGTCATGGGGAAGAAATTGAGCGTCTGCTTAAGAGCACCAAGAGCCTTGAGGAAGAAATCGATGAAATGCAAGAGCAGGTTGCCAAGCTGCACCCTAAGCAGCCCGTTTGCCCCCAATGTCAGACAGAACTGCCTTTAGCCGCTAAATTCTGCTGGAACTGTGGTTTTAAACTGACCCAGGACCCTTCCTAACCGGCAGCCCAAATAGTGAAAATAACCCCGCCAGGGGTTATTTTTTTGTCGCAGGCAGCTTTACTGTAAAATTTTGCGTTATGGTCAAACCATGGTGTTTCTTGTACAATTATACAAAAAGCCGAATCCCCGGACATCCGCAACCCGAACCCATCAGCTAACCTCGGAGGCTAAAGGAGGGATTCCATGTCTTTGGTTACCCGTTTGTTTTTTTGCTTTTTTGCCATTACAGTTGCCCTGGCACTTCCCAGCACGGCGCACGCCGCCACACACACCGTATTGCCTGATGAATGCCTGTATTCAATCAGCCGAAGTTATGGTGTTACCGTTGATTCCCTGGTAGAGGCCAACGGGATCGAGGGGAACTTAATTTTCCCCGGCCAGGAACTAAACATTCCGGAAGAGGACCCCGGTAACGGTGAAAACACCGGCCAGATCAGCCCGGTAAATGCTGACAGTCTAACTGACGCCGACAGCCGGACCGGTACTGAGAGCCCAGCGGGCGGCCAGCCCAGTGAAGGTACCACTACAGACGGCGCAGGCCAAACCAGCAGTCCGCCTGACGTCAGCTCAGTTGACTCAGACACTGTCTATATTGTAAAGCCCGGTGACACCCTTTACCGGATCGCGCTAAAATATGGTTTGAGCTATCAGGAAATAATGTCGGCTAACAATTTGAAAAGTACTAACATTTATCCCTGGACGCCTCTTTTTATACCGGGTTCCGGCAGTGACATCCCAGCCCGGCAGCCCGTGCCTCTGGTAAACAGGAGTCTTAATTTTACAAGACCATCCCCGGACGAGGTTGACCTGTTGGCTAGGCTGATTACCGCCGAGGCCGACGGTGAGCCATATGAGGGGAAAGTCGGGGTCGGGGCTGTGGTTTTGAACCGGGTTATCACTTCCGGTTTCCCAAAATCCATTAAAGATGTGATTTATCAAACCGGAAACGGGGTCTTTCAGTTTCAGCCGGTAGAAAACGGCTGGATTAACAAGCCGGCCAGCGAACAGGCCAAATTAGCCGCCAGGGAAGCACTGGGAGGCTCGGATCCCACGAACGGAGCCTTATACTTCTTCGCCACCAAGTCCAATAGCACATGGCTCCGGGAAAGGCCTGTAAGCAAAATGATAGGAAACACAATATTTTCCTATTAGACAACCATGCCGCAAACGTGGCGCCACAGCAGTACGAAAATTGTCAACAGCCCGCAAGGGCTATTTTTTTTAGTTTGCGGGAAGGAAATAACCGGGTAGAGGAATTCAAAAGACACAAGAGAATATAATGGTATGTAATGCTTTGCACGCATGGAGGACTGATTATGAAAATAGGTGTGGATATTGACGGGGTTCTGGCCAACAGCCTACCCCTCTGGGTGGCTGAGTTAAATAATTATTTCAACAAAAGCAAGCAGTTAAAGGAGATTTCTCTTTATGACATACAAAAGACTTACGAGATAGGCCAGAGAGACCTCAAATTATTCCTTGAACGCAGGGGACGTTACTTGATGAAGTCGGCTGAGCCTATGACAGGCGCTTCATATTATCTCGACAGGATCAAACAGCACCATGAAATATACATCATTACAGCCAGGGATAAAAGATATCAGGAAGAGACTCAGGAGTGGCTGAAAAAACACAGTTTGCCTTATGATGAGCTGCTTCTCCTGGGCAGCCATGATAAAAAAGAACCCTGCCTGGAAAGGAATTTAAAAGTGCTGGTGGAAGACACCCTGGAGATTGGCGTTGAGGTGAGTTCGGCCGGGATTGCGGTGCTTTTACTGGACGCTCCGTATAACCAGGGTACCCTGCCGGAACTGGTCTATAGAAAGCGTTCATGGGATGAAATATACCGGACTATCGTACCTGGGCCAATTACGCTGGCTATGAAGGGCAGCCCGCGGGCTGCCGTAAATCATACGCCTTAAAGGTATCGAAATGAACCGTTTAGTCAAATTGAAAAGATTATATAGAAAATGCCTGAAGCGTAACCGCCCGAACATTGAGCGGTTTTCTTTTTTTAAAGGAAAGTTTTATTAGGCTGCCTCAAAACAAAAAGCCCCTGTAGGGCTTGATTTCACTGGTGGGGATGGCTGGTTTCGAACCAGCGACTTCTTGAATGTGAGTCAAGCGCTCTCCCGCTGAGCTACACCCCCTTATTAAATTTGTCCCCACAGAAGCAATTAATATTTTATCATACGAAAAAGCGGAAGGCAAGGGTCAAAGGGTTTCCAAAATATTATGAGAGTAGCCCATATCTGCCGAATTCACCATATTCCGCATCCAAAGCCGCCTCAGACCACCTTGTACGCGCTTATCACCATACCTACGGCTTACCGGCGCTGATTACAAATTGCTCTAATAACTACGGCCCGCATCAGTTTCCGGAGAAGCTTATTCCCTTGATGACCCTGAGCGCGCTGGAGGGGAAACCCCTTCCTTTGACACCGGACTGCGCAAGACAGTGTGCTGGTACCTGGATAACCTGGGATGCCGCTGCCATTAACGGCATAGCCCCGGGCATCCTGGCGGAAGAGGCCAGGCGTTTAAACGCTTCGATTGTATATTATTCCACGGACTATGTGTTTGACGGCACTAAGGTTTCTCCTTATACTGAAGATGATGAGCCCAACCCCTTGAATGTCTCAAATTTTAGCTCAAACTCATTTGCAGTTTAGGGACAGAGAGGGAATATACAACTTATGCGCTGGCGGGATGACAAACTGGCTTATCCTTGCCGGACTGGTTGGCAGGGCTCAAAATGGTTTTAGCGGGCTACAATAGATAAATTCAGACCGCTAAATGTGGAGGATTTTTATGTTTGATGCCTTGGACGGCAGTATTTATAATTTCAATGTGGGCATAGACTGTGAGGATATAGAGCGCTGGCGCAGGATGCTGCCAAAATTGGCGGAAGGGGTTCAGCGAAAACTTTTTACTGAGGAAGAACACCGCTACTGCAGGTCATATAAGGACCCCGCTCCCCATTATGCGGCAAGATGGTGTGTCAAAGAAGCTGTTTTCAAAGCGCTGTCACCCTTTTATAAAATTAGTCTGCGTCAGATTGAAATATTGTCGGATCAAAATGGAAGACCATTTTGCAAGTTCAATGATCCTGAAATCTCAAAACGGGAACCTACAGTAAGAATCAGCTTAAGTCACAGCAAAGAAACTGCGGTGGCGGTAGCAATGATTGCTATAAAAAGAGACTCTTGAGCATACATTCTTCCAGGAGAACTTTTTACTGGGAGAGCATAAAGTGGCTTTTGATAACAAGCGGATATATCTTTCCCCGCCGCATATGAGCGGAACTGAGTTGAAGTTTATAACCGAGGCTTTTGCAACTAACTGGATTGCGCCGCTCGGCCCGCACGTTGACGCATTTGAGCGTGAACTGGCCGGTTACGTTGGAGTGAAGGGAGCGGCGGCGCTGAGCTCAGGTACCGCGGCAATCCATCTGGCTTTGCGCTTGTTGGGCGCAGGTCCTGGTGATGTTGTTTTTTGTTCAACACTTTCTTTTATCGCCAGCGCTAACCCCATATTATATCAGGGGGCCAAACCTGTTTTTATTGATTCTGAACCAGCCAGTTGGAATATGTCACCTGCCGCCCTGGAAAGAGCATTTATTGATGCTGAAAAAACGGGGACATTTCCAAAAGGAGTAGTTGTCGTTAATATTTACGGCCAGAGCGCGGATATGGCGCCGCTGCTGTCCATCTGTGACAGGTATGGAGTGCCGGTGATAGAGGACGCGGCGGAATCATTGGGGGCTACTTACCGGGGGAAGCCGAGCGGCACACTGGGCAGGGCTGGTGTTTACTCATTTAACGGCAACAAAATTATTACCACCGCAGGTGGCGGGATGCTTGTATCCAACGATCTCGCAGCTCTGGAAAAAGTTCGCTTTTGGGCGACCCAGGCCCGCGATCCGGCAAGGCATTATCAACACAGCGAAGTTGGGTACAACTACCGTTTAAGTAATGTACTGGCCGCAATTGGCAGGGGACAGCTACGGGTGTTGGATGAGCGTATAAAAGCACACCGCGCTGTTTTTGAACTTTATGCTGCAGCTTTTTCGGATACTGACGGCTTTGATTTCATGCCCGAGGCCTCATTTGGTACGTCAACCAGATGGTTAACCACTTTGACTGTTAGCCCGGAACGCTGTGGCGTGACAGCGGCACAATTGCTTGACGCCCTGTCAGTGCAAAATATTGAGGCCCGCCCTGTTTGGAAACCTTTGCACCTGCAGCCGCTGTTTAAAGGTTGCAACTATTACCCGCATGATTTAAACAGCAGTATTTCAGACAGTTTATTTGAAAGTGGGCTATGTTTGCCGTCAGGCTCGAGTCTAACTGAAGCAGAACAGACCCGGGTTATAGACTGCATCAGAAAACGCCTCCAGGTATCTTTGTAGTGTTTTAAAATTAGATTTGTCGACAGTATAAAAGGACCGGCTGTGCCAGCCGGTCCTTAATGATACTCGGTTTTTTCTTACAGTTTGTACATTACTATACCAGTTTTAACTTTCGGGTAAAAAAAGGTGCTTTTTTGCGGCATCTTTTCCCCCTTGCCCGCGATCTCGGTTACCTCTTCCACCAGGGTGGGGTTTAAAAAAAAGGCCAACTGGTATTCGCCCTGGTCTACCTGGTCAAGGGCGCCCTCTTCCTCACGCGAATAAGCGATGTGCTCAGCTTTCGCCCTCATCTCACCACAAATGCCCAAATGCTTTTCTATAATCAAAGTGTGCAGCACTGTAACATCAAGACCCTGCCAGGCCTTTGATTTATCCTGCGGCATTAGCCCGGAAATGTCTATATTGTCTTTAAGGGAGAGCAGGAATATCTTGTTATCGCCGGCATATAAGCAGAAGGCATGGCGGTGCCGGTTTTCTACCCCAGCAGTTCTGTTGTTTTGAATTTTCTCCCCCATCATTCCCATGATATCCCTGAAGTTGCTTTTGTCAGGGACTAGCGTGTATTCTTCAACAGCGAAGTTTTCTTTTAATTGTTCAATCAACCGGGTTTTGTCCAGGCTGGTTACGTTTTCAATCAGTCGGTGGGTTGGGAGAACCACCAACCCGGGGTCATACAGGTTTACCAGTGTCATCATAGTGTAGTTGTAAACCGGATCTGACGTATAAGAGCAGTTAACACTTCCGTCCGCTGTGGCGCTACAGGAACTGGCAACTGAAACGGCGTTGTTTTCCAAGCGCCCGGCGCTGCTCTCCCGCTCTTTCTTATAATTCAACGCGGTTTCGTACCGGTGATGTCCGTCAGCGATAAAAATCCGCTTGTCGGACATGGCTTGCTGAACCCTGCCGATAGCCTGGGAGTCAGTGATAACCCACATCCTGTGACTATCACCGTCCTCGTCTGTAAAGTCAACATCGGGGTCTATGTTCTTGATTCTTTCGCGCATTGCTGAGATAACCGTGTTCTCCCTATCGGCGTAAAGGCCGAAGATGGGACTGAAGCTGGCTTCGCAGGCGTGCATCAACGCAAGCCGGTCAGCCTTATGCTTGGGCATGGTTTCTTCATGCGGCAGGATAACACCTTTTTCATAGGGTTCAAGCTTGACCCCACTGAAAAACCCGCTGCGGATTTTCTTTTCCCCGCCTAAAGTAAACTCTTGCTCATAAAGATAAAAGGCAGGCCTACTTTCCTGAGTGAGTACATGTTCCCTGAGCCAGGCTTTGAAATCTTTAGCCGACCTGGTGTACCGGTTGCTGCTTTCGTTGTCCTCCGGGAAAGTCTTGCCGTATTCCAGGCGGATGATGTTGTAAGGGTGACGTTTGTAGTAGCAGTCCTGTGCGGCGGCGTCGATAACATCGTAAGGGGGGGTGATCAAATCAACCAGGTTGCCTGTTTTGTCAGGGTTGTAGCGCAAACCTTTAAACGGTGTGACACAAGCCATTTATTATTATCCTCCAAAAAGGGCTTTTAGTATAAAATATTTATCCTATACTTTAACCTGGTTAAATTTTAATATAACAAGGGCGAAAATACAATGTTTGTTAATCCTTCCTGGTCCACCTGTCGCTGTCACGGTAGCGGTACTTGGCCATTACCCGCTTAAAGGCGTCTTCTAAGTCAATGTTCAGCGAATTGGCATAACATACAACAATGAATAATATGTCGGCCAGTTCAAGCGCCAAATCACCAATAGGCTCATCCGGTTTTTTGGTCTTTTCACCATATTGGTGATTTATTTCCCTGGCCAGTTCGCCCACCTCTTCAGAAAGGCGTGCCATCATTGAAAGCGGACTCCAGTATCCTTCCTCAAACTGGCCGATCCACTCGTCGACCACTCGCTGCATTTCCTTAATTTCCATTTATACTCCTCCATAAATTAAGTCAGGGGGCGGTTCATTTTATCACACTGTGTGAATGAATTCGCACCTACAAGAATTATTTACTAAGTAACTTCCATGTATGCCGTCATATTTCCTCTGGTAATTTCGTATGATAGGGGTAAGCCAAACATCTTTGGGACAGGAGGGTGTTCCTTTGCTGCGTCCACACTGGGTGGTAATAAATAAAAAAACTTTGCTGATTGCCCTGGTGCTGGTCTTGCTCCTGGTTATAATTGCTCGGGGCGCCGGGCGGCTTATGTCCAGGGGTATTGGCAAGATGATGCCCCCCCAGCAGATGTTGCAAACCGGTCTTGAAAAAACCAGGGCCAGCAGCAGCTTCCGCTATCAGGCAGAAACAAAACTGATCTCGGAAGGAAAAGCAAATACAGATTTTCTAAGTAAAGTGGAAGGTGAGAGGGTTGCCCCGGATCTGGTACGGATGAAGGGTGTGATGATGAATACCCCCATCGAGTTTATTCAGGTAAGCAACGGCTCCTATTTCAAGGATCAGCCCAGCGGCAAGTGGATCGCTCTGCCCGGAAACAAACTTTCAGATTCGGAACTTTTTTATGCAGAACTGAACCCGCTAGCCTATTTTAACTTTAAAGACGTGCCTGAACTTAAATATAAAGGGCTGGAAAAGGTAAACGGAGAAAAGCTGATTCTTCTGGAAATGCGTCCAAATCTAATGGATCCTTTCCTGGAACTACGTTTAACCGATTATTACTTCAAGGTATGGCTCTCCCCTGAAGACTATCGCCTGCGGCAAGCCGTCCTCCAGGCCAGGGATAAATACAATACCAAAGGTGGAATTGAAATAAACCTGCGTTTCTGGGACTATGACAAAAATATTACCATCAGCCCCCCTGATGTCAACTGAAAACTACCTTTATTAATAATAACATAACAGTTATAATTATTGACATAAAGAGGTACTGATTTTTCTCGCTTTTTGTTTCAGGAAAGTATTATTGATTCGAGGGGGCTGACCTGATTGCATCCGGACTGTGAAAGAATCCTGCTGTCGGAAGGGGAAATACGCACCAAAGTTGAGGATATAGGCAGGCAAATATCCCTGGATTACGCCGGGCAAGAATTGCTGGTGATCGGCATCCTGAAGGGGGCTATGATCTTCCTGGCGGACTTGGTGCGAAATATTACTGTTCCCACGTATCTTGACTTTATTGATGTTTCAAGCTACGGGTCTTCATCCGAGTCATCCGGGGTAGTGCGGATTTTAAAGGACCTTGATTATGGTATTGAAGGCCGCCATATTCTTATTGTTGAAGATATTATCGATACAGGCCTGACCTTAAACTACCTGGTGGACAACCTCAAGTCTCGGGAGCCTGCCAGCGTCAAGGTATGCACCCTGCTGGACAAGCCTTCGCGCCGGGTTGAGCCCGTGGAAATTGACTATAATGGTTTTACCATTCCTGATGAATTCGTGGTTGGATATGGACTTGACTACAATGAACACTACCGGAACCTGCCAAGCATTATGGTTCTGCGACGTGAAGTGTATATGAAAGGGGAATAAAGTATGTCTTTAACCGGCCAGGAGCTGGTAATAGTCCTTGATTTCGGTGGCCAGTACAGCCACTTGATTGCACGCCGCATCCGCGAACTGAAGGTGTTCTGTGAGATGCTTCCTTATACCACCCCGGTACAGGAAATAAAAGAGAAAAATCCCAAGGGAATTGTTTTTTCGGGCGGTCCTTCCAGTGTCTACCAGGAAAACGCGCCGGTATGCGACCCCGCCATTTATGAGCTGGGGATTCCTGTTTTAGGAATCTGCTACGGTATGCAGTTGATGGCCCAGCAGCTGGGCGGCTACGTGTCGCGGGCTAACCTCCGGGAGTACGGAAAAACAGAGCTTAGCGTTCTGATCAGGGACGGCATTTTTTCCCGGCTGGAGCCTGTCGAGCAGTGCTGGATGAGCCACGGTGACCTGGTTGAGCTGCCGCCCTCCGGCTTTAAGATTATCGCTTCCACAATAAAAGCTCCTGTGGCGGCCATGGCTAACAGGTCCCAAAACCTGTATGCCGTACAGTTCCATCCGGAAGTGGTACATACCCCCAGGGGTCAGGATATCCTAAAAAATTTCCTTTACAGTATCTGCGGCTGCAGAGGACTCTGGACCATGGGGTCCTTCCTTGATCAGACCTTGGCCGAAGTGCGGGAGCAGGTGGGCGATAAGAAGGTGCTCTGTGCCTTGAGCGGCGGAGTCGATTCTTCCGTTGCTGCCGTGTTGCTGCAAAGAGCGGTAGGGGATCAGCTGACCTGCGTTTTTGTGAATCACGGTCTTTTGCGCAAAGGCGAAGCGGAGCAGGTACAAAAGACTTTTAAAGAAAAATTCAAGGTCAACCTGATTTATGTAGACGCCCAGGAGAGGTTTCTCTCCAAGTTGACCGGCGTGTCAGACCCGGAAAAGAAAAGGAAGATCATCGGCGAGGAATTTATCCGGGTTTTTGAGGATGAGGCTGCCAAGCTAGGTCAGGTTGAATTTCTGGTGCAGGGTACGCTTTACCCCGATGTGGTGGAAAGCGGCACAGCTACGGCGGCGGTTATTAAAAGCCACCACAACGTGGGGTGCCTCCCGGAAGATATGAATTTTAAACTGGTGGAGCCACTGCGCTGGCTGTTTAAAGATGAAGTGAGGGTTCTGGGTTCGGAAATGGGACTGCCTGAAGAGGTGGTCTGGCGCCAGCCCTTCCCGGGACCTGGTATGGCTGTGCGCATCCTGGGGCCGGTGACCGAGGAAAAAGTGAGGGTTACCCAGGAGGCGGACGCCATCGTGGAACAGGAAATCCGTAAAGCCGGGCTTTACAGGCTCATCTGGCAGTCTTTCGCGGTGCTCCCCGACATGAAAAGTGTTGGTGTAATGGGTGACGAGCGCACTTACGCGCATACCGTGGTAATCCGGGCGGTAAACAGCGTCGATGCTATGACCGCGGACTGGGTCCGCCTGCCTTACGAGGTGCTGGAAACCATCTCCTCCCGCATTGTCAGCGAAGTCAAGGAAATCAACCGGGTGGTTTATGACATCACCTCCAAGCCCCCGGCGACGATAGAGTGGGAATAGGGTTGAAGGAAAGGATTTATTGACTATTAAGAAGAATTAATACTTGCAAGATGGGGGCGCGAAAGAGGGTAAGGTCATGAGGTTTATTTATCTTTCGGTCACAAAAGAAAAAGAAAGCTTCGAAACAATTGAAAAGACGGTCAACTATTTCATGAGCTTCATCAAAGATGCCGGTAAGGAGTTTAATTTTAAGGGCAAGATAAACAGGAAGCATTTTAAGACAAATGAAGATGTCTTTTTTCTCAGAAAGAGAGATGAAAAACCTTCAATTATGGTTATCGCCTACGCCAGGTCATCTACCGGGATACTGGAACAATATAAAAAAGG
>JBAZQW010000041.1:0-12841 GCA_041645005.1 Desulfotomaculaceae bacterium
ATCTGGAAGATGGAGAACACTCCCAGCACGATCAATACGTCGTGCAGCACTGCGATGATAGCCGCGATACCCTGCTTGAATTCAAAGCGCCAGGCGACATAAATGACAATCAGCACAGACGCTATAGCCAGCGCCTGAAAAGCCTTATAAATCAATTCCTTGCCGATTACCGGCCCGACCCTTTCGCTTCGCTGCATGGTGACTTCTCCTAGTTTATCACCCAGTTCTTGAACTACTCCTGCGCTTTCTTCTTCAGTCAGTTCCCTGGTCCTGATCAAGTAATCGTTTTCACCACTGCGCTGGATAGTCGCCCCTTCCAGGCCGAATTCATTCAGTACACCTCTTACCTGCTCTATCGAGGTCGACTGGTTGAATTTCAGATCCAGCAGGCTGCCGCCGGAAAAATCAATACCCAGGTTTAAACCCTGCAGGAACAGTGATATAATCCCCGGGAGGATAATCAGCACTGATATGGTATACCAGATCTTACGCAGCTTGACAAAGTGAAAAGGCATTTTTTCTCTTAAACTCATTGTTCTCCCCCCTATTTCCCGAAAAGCTTGAGGTTGTGTACCATATTGCTGCCCGCTACCAAATGCAGGATCCATCTGGTCATAGCAACAGCTGTGAACAAGCTGGCCAGGACACCGATAGAGAGCGTTATGCCGAAGCCCTTAATTGGCCCGGTGCCAAAATAGTAAAGGATCATACCCGCGATCAAAGTGGTGACGTGCGAGTCCAGAACAGCCACAAAAGCCCGCTTAAAGCCAGCGTCTATGGCCGACCGAAGGGTCTTGCCCGCCCACAGTTCCTCCTTGAGACGCTCAAAGATAATGATGTTTGTGTCGACGGCCATGCCCATGGATAAGAGGAAACCAGCCACACCAGGCAGGGTCATGGTCACGTGCAAGCCCGCAAAGATCAGCAAAACGATTAAGGTGTAAATAACCAGGGCCAAGTTGGCCACCAGGCCGGGTACGCGGTAATAACCAATCATAAAGATCAAGATGGCGATTAACCCGGCAATGCCGGCAGTGATAGATTTGTTCAGGGAATCCGCACCCAGAGTCGGCCCCACCGACCTCTTTTCCATAACATCCAACTTCACCGGCAAAGCGCCGGAGCGGAGTAGGATGGCCACGTTATGGGCCGCTTCCAGGGATTCGTAAGGCGAAATTTGCGCCTTGCCGTTGGGGATGGCCTCCTTTACGGTAGGTGCCTGGATTACTTGACCGTCCAGCACAATTTTAATCGGCTTGCCTACATTGGCCGCGGTGACCTCGGCAAATATTCTGGCGCCGTCCGCCTCAAATTCCAGGTTGACCTCCGCCTGGCCGTTGGCATTTTTCCCTTCCTGGGCTGTTTTCAACTGACGGCCGGTAAGTACGGTCTTCCCATCCGCTGTTTGAAATTCAAGGTAGGCCGTTTTAATCAGGTTGCGCACCGCCTCATCCGGATCGCTGACTCCGGCCAGCTCAACAATGATCCTGCGCGAACCCTGCAGCTGAACGATCGGCTCGGCCACGCCGAAAGCGTTGACCCTGTTTTCAATGATGGCCATGGCCTGTTTCATACTATCATCTGTCACAGGGGTATCAGGCGTGTCAACCGCCTCCAGTACAACGTAGACGCCGCCTTTTAAATCCAGGCCCTGCCTGATTAAGTTTGTAAAAGGAATCCACTTGACGTTAGGAATTACCGGCCATATGGCCAGAACTGTAATAATTGCCACAACTAGAATAATGCCTGCGAGTTTTAAAACCTTATCCAGCTTCATTATAGCTCTAAACCCCCTATTAATCTAAAAACATAAAAAAACTATAACAATTTTGCCCCGTTAATCACCAGTTCAAACTTGCATTTCAAAAAGGTTGAAGCTCTCCTGCACATGATCATGCGGCTTAAAAATATTTCAAAGTACTCCATTACAGGGCAGATGTCAATGTCAATGGTCAGTTCCATGGTAATGGTCCGCTTGTCGTCCGCAACCCAGAGGAAGGAATGCTCAACAGCATAGTTCACCCGGTCGTGAATGTCGAAGGTGGCAAAATCCGGATTGCGCACCCTGGAACGGTGCACATCGGATTTGTCAGCAATGATCAAAGCCGCGGCCACACTGTTTACAGCATGTCCGTACTGCTCCTCGTGGTTGGCGATAGCGGAAATAACAGTGGCAATTTCATCAGGATGCATCCCCATCTGCATCAGGATCGGGTAGGCCATCACCGCCCCGGTAATACCATGGTTATTACGGCTGACAACGTTGCCAATGTCATGCATATACCCCGCTATGGCGGCAAGATCGACCTGCCTCTCGGAATACCCCAACCGGTCAAGGACATTTTTCGCAATGCTGGAAACCAGGCTGACGTGGCGGTAGCTGTGCTCTGTAAACCCCATAACACCCAGATATTTATTCCCCTTGCGGATAAAAGCATCGACCACCGGGTCCTTTTTAATGTCCTCCAGGGTTACCATAATCGGATAATTACCCCCCCTAGCAAGGAAAAAAGTCACACCTTCTTTGATTATGCCATATAGTACACTCGTACAGGCATGTCCCCTATTAATAGCAGCACTTATATCCAGGAAAAAGAGTAGACTAAAAGGTCTACTCCTTTTTTGTTTAACTGCCCTTCTCTGGATCTTCTTCTTCCTTGCTTATTACCTGGGAGATGGCCGTTTTAAGGAACTCGATCCGGACATTATCGGCTACCTTTATAATAACGGAATTATCTTTTATTTTTACGATGGTGCCGTAAATCCCGCCTATAGTGACAACCCTTTCATCCGGTTTGATGTTTCTGACCATCTCCTGATGTTTCTTCTGTCGCTGCTGCTGGGGCCGGATCATCAGGAAGTATAGTATGGCAAACAGCCCTACAATATACAGCACGGATAACATTTGGGAGTTATTTACCACTATCAGACCTCCTTTCTGAATTTATTTATTTCTTCCTTTGCGACATAAATTCCTTTTTTTTGAGTGGAACTTTACCGCATCAGCTTTCCTGGTATGTCCTTAGAAATTTGTCCCTGAATTCCATGATCTCACCTTTGCGCAACGCCTCCTTGATTTCTTCCATCAGATTTAACACAAAGCGGAGGTTGTGAATTGTGGTAAGGCGAATACCCAGCACCTCTTTGGCCTTGATTAAATGCCTGATATAGGCGCGGCTGTAATGGCGGCAGGTATAGCAGTCACATTCGGGATCGAGCGGCGAAAAATCATGCGCATACTCGGCATTGCGCACCACCAGCTTGCCCCGCCGGGTAAAAACGGAGCCATTGCGGGCAATCCGTGTGGGCAGGACACAGTCGAACATATCGATACCCCTCACCACTCCCTCCACCAGGCAGTCGGGAGAGCCTACGCCCATAAGGTAGCGGGGTTTTTCAACGGGTAAAAATTTCACAGTATGATCAAGCATTTCATACATTAGATCTTTTGGTTCGCCAACGCTTAACCCACCGATAGCGTAGCCGGGAAAATCAAGGCCTACCAGATCTCGTGCGCTCATTTCGCGTAAGTCCGGGAATGTACCACCCTGGATGATGCCGAAAAGACCCTGATCATCCCTGCGGTGTGCTGCTGAACACCTCCTGGCCCAGCGGCTTGTCCGCTCTAAAGCTTCCAGAGCGTATTCCCGGCTGCAGGGATACGGCGCACACTCGTCAAAAGCCATGGCAATATCGGAACCCAGCGCCACCTGTACCTCCATGGCCTTTTCCGGACTGAAGAAGTGTTCTGAGCCGTCAATATGAGACCGGAAGGTGACTCCTTCCTCCGTAACCCGGCGCAAGGGACCCAGGCTAAAAACCTGAAAGCCGCCGCTGTCGGTTAGTATAGGCCCGGACCAGTTCATAAACCGGTGCAGGCCCCCTGCCTCCCGGATCAGCTCATGGCCTGGCCGCAGGTACAGATGATAAGTATTGCTTAAAATAAGCCTACCGCCCACATCCCGGACTTCTTCGGGAGTCATGGTCTTCACCGTGGCCTGAGTGCCTACAGGCATAAAAATAGGGGTCTCCACCGTCCCATGAGACGTGTGCAAAAGACCCAGGCGGGCTAAGCAAGCTGAATCTTTCTGGACAAGAGTAAAACTTACCGGCATTAACTCTCCTCCATTTACATTACAGCTATTACCATTATAACGTTTTTTATCTATTTTAATTCAAAAAGGCCCCGGATCTGATTAAACTGAAGAAAATTATATACTATAAAAGTCCTCTTACGAGGACCCCTTTTTGCGCATAAATTTGTAATATACAAAAAGGAACATGGCATAAAGAGGTATAGACAATATAATTTTTAACTTCTCCGAAATAGGAAGAGCAAAAACAATAACACCCAGCGCAATTACCACCCATATTGTCCAGGACCACTTACGCATTTCAATTTTATTTGTTTTTTTCATTTTTGTCCATCACCTGCCACAATTCTTCTACGCTACGTCAAAAAATTCCTGCTTTCGTGTTTTTGTCCGTCTAAATAATCAACATCGCGTCCCCGAAACTAAAAAACCGGTAGCGCTTTTCCACGGCTTCCCGGTAAGCCGCCAGGATTTTTTCCCGCCCGGCTAAAGCGGCCACCATCATCAGCAGGGTAGACCTGGGCAGGTGAAAATTGGTCACCATCCCGTCAATAACTTTGAACTTATAGCCAGGGTAAATAAATATTTCAGTCCAGCCAGATCCCGGGCAAACACTTCCGTCAGCCGCGGCAGCGCTTTCCAGGCAGCGGGTGGTGGTAGTGCCGACGGCAATTATCCTGCCGCCACGGTCCCTGGTTTTAGCTATTATCTCCGAGGCCTCCCGGGAAACCTCGTAAAACTCCGCATGCATCCGGTGCCGGCTGATGTCTTCCACTTTTACAGGGCGAAAAGTGCCCAGCCCCACATGCAAGAGCACAGGTATAACAGCAACACCCTTATCCCTGATCCGGCTGAGCAGTTCATCCGAAAAATGGAGCCCGGCCGTGGGAGCGGCCGCTGACCCCGCCAGGCGGGCGTAAATAGTCTGGTACCGGCGCTGATCCAGAAGAGGCTTCCTGATATATGGTGGGACAGGCATAAGGCCCACCTGATCCAGGATCTCCTCAAAACGCCCGTCGAAAGCGAACTGCAGCACCCTGCCGCCGTAGCCGGTGCTTCCCAGGACCTCACAGGCCAGGAGTCCCTCTTTGAAAACCAGCCTCGTCCCCACCCCGATCTTCTTGCCGGGACGAACTAGCGCTTCCCAACACCTGGTATCCAACTGCTTTAGCAACAGCGCCTCCACGCGGGCCCCCGTGGCTTCTTTTACACCCAGCAAACGGGCTGGTATTACTTTGGTGTCGTTTATGACCAGTGTGTCTCCCGGCTCCAAGTAGTCAATCAGATCCACAAACCGGCGGTGCTCAAATTCCTCCCTGTCTGTATGCACAACCATTAACCGCGAAGCGCCCCTTTGTAACGCCGGCTCCTGGGCTATTAACTCCTCGGGAAGAGCATAATCAAAATCAGAAATCTTCAACTGTGTCATCATTTAAATAAATTCCTGTCAGCGACCGTAATCTTTGGCAAGTATCGCCCCGGTGTAATAGTATTTCAAAATATCCTGGTAATTATAACCTGCACTGGCCATGCCCCGTACTCCATACTGTGAGATGCCCAGGCCGTGCCCCCAACCGCTCCCGGTAAAACTTACACCGGTTAATTTTTTATTCTTATCGTATTTTTTTACAAAAGTAAAAAGCGCGCTCTTTAGTCCCAGGGCGATCCTGATATTATCCGCGTTGTAAATTTCAACAGTAAGAGGTTCCCCGGCTGGTCCTTCCCCTTTTACCGCAATTTTTTTAACCCTGGCCCCGGACGATGTGCGGGCCAGTTCTTGCAGGTCAGTTACTCTGCCAAATTTATAGCCCGCGCCGGTCAGCTTATCCTTGAGCTGTTCAGCAGTGTAGTTAACCTGCCAGTTATAATACGCGTCATTCTTGTCGAATGGGTCAGCTTTCCATCTTAGATAAGGCAGCTTTTCCTGCCAGATGTCCTCGGAATTTTCCGTAAACCCGCCGCTGCTGGAGTGGAAAAAGGCGGCGACCAGATTTCCACCGCTAAGCATGACTATCCCTCTGGTATCTTCTACTGCTTTATTTGTCGCAGGCGACTCAGCGTCGTATCCGCCGTATACCTGGGAGGACTGGTCACAGGTAACATTGAAACTTGAACCCCTGGTTGACTCTACGCGCTGCAGCGCGTAATTACGCGCCGCCACGGCCTGCGTTTTCAATGCCTCGGCCGGCCACGAAGCGGGCATTTCCGAAGCCACAACGCCGCACAGGTAATCTTCAATGTTCAGTTCATTTACTACGGTAAGACTGCCGCTCTCCACCCGGAACTCTATACTTCCCCGGTACCTCTTGCTCCCAACGATGCCGGTATAGGATATCAGGTTCAAATCACCGTTGCCGGAAAGCGGCATTTTCCCCACAGCTGTTAGCACGGACGGGTTGGCCACTGAATTTAAGGAAACCTCATGTCCTGCCCCATTTATAGCATTCAGTCCAGCGATTGAGGACTTATAGGTCCTTTCTCCTCTCCCATTAATAATAATGGCGTTACCCACGGCAGCTTCCCGGACCATAACCGGTCCGTTAAAAGGGCCGTAATTTTTGGCTGGTCCGTGAACTTCAATCATGCCGCTCTTTATTTTTACCTGCCAGGTTTCGCCCTTACCCAGTCTTAAAAGCGGCTTACCGCTTGACTGGTCAACCAGCTCATAATTACCCACTGTTTTAAATGACGCTGTCTCCACCTTATTCTCCAGCACTACCCGGACGTTCCCTTTTGGTGTGTCCGCCGCTGCGTCCATTTTACAAACCAGGGAAAAAACCATTAGAAGGCTTAAAATAATGATGGTATTTAATATTTTCACATTTTATCCCCCATTGGAAATTATAACCGTGACCTTTAAAATTCGCCGGCAGGGCGGGTCTTTCCTTCTAAAAAAAAATAAAAACCGGCGCCTTTAGCGGCTTACCGGCGAATAAGATTCAGAATGATGGTCAGTAGTATACTTAAAATGATACAAGTAACCAGCGGAAAGTAGAAACTGAAATTCCCTTTCTGAATAAAAATATCTCCGGGCAGGCGGCCCAGTCCGAACAGTTTGCCGCCTAAAACCATAACCCCTCCCAACAGTACCAAAAAAGCACCTAAAAATAAGAAGATTCTTCCTATAGCATCCCACATAATCGCTTACTCCTTTTTCACGGGCCGCAGGTACCGTTCCTTTTCACTATATATACACCCGCAGTACTGCTGGCGGTACATGCCCATTTTTTTAGAAAGATCGGTGGCCGCTTTATAACCCGGCCTGAAGTCCTCGTAATAAAAAGGCACGCCATACTTATCAGCAGAGGCCTGACCGATTTCACGGATCAGTTCGTGCTTCTGATAAGGGCTGACCAAAAGAGTGGTGCTGAACCTGTCGAATCCACCCCTTTTGGCCACACGGGCAGTCTGGTCCAGGCGCATGGCGTAGCAAATAAGGCAGCGACGGGATTCCCTGTGCGCTACACCTTGTAAAAACTCTTCCAGGCGGTAGTCCCCATCATAGATAATTTTCAGGTCGATTTCAGCGGCGTATTTTTCCAGGGTTTCCCGCCGCCGCGCAAACTCGGTATAGGGGTGAATGTTGGGGTTGGAAAAATAGCCGCAAACATCCATTCCTTTCTCTCTTAAAAAGTCCACGGGGTAGATCGAACATGGGCCGCAGCAGGTATGCAGCAGAATTTTCATAAATGACACTCCTTTACACTTAGGGGAAGCACGAGGTAGGGAAGCAAAAGGACCGTCCCCGTGCTTCCCTACGTGCTTCCCTACCACAAACCGCCTTGTTTAGGAGCAGACTTGAACTCCAACCCTAGGTGCCGATAAGCTAACTGGGTGGCAACCCGTCCCCGTGGTGTTCGGGTAAGCATGCCGAGCTGGATCAGGTAGGGCTCGTAAACATCCTCCAGCGTTTCGGTCTCTTCACTTGTGGCCGCGGCCAGGGTATCCAGCCCCACCGGCCCACCTTCAAATTTATTGATAATCGTCAACAGAAGATTTCTGTCGGCGTTATCGAGACCTAAAGGGTCCACCTCAAAAAACCGGAGCGCCTCGCCGGCCACCTCAAGCGTAATGACACCATTTGCCCTTACCTGGGCATAATCCCTCACCCTTTTCAGCAACCGGTTGGCAACCCTGGGGGTGCCTCTGGAACGGCTGGCTATTTCAAGGGAACCTTCCCTGGTAATATCCACTCCTAAAATGCCTGCTGTTCGGGTGATCACCAGCACAAGCTCTTCAGGCCGGTAATACTCCAGCCTGCTGATGACACCAAAGCGGTCCCGCAGGGGTGAAGTAAGAAGGCCGGCGCGGGTAGTCGCCCCCACCAAGGTGAAGTGGGGCAGATCAAGCCTCAGGGAGCGGGCGCCAGGGCCCTTGCCGATGACGATGTCAAGAGCATAGTCCTCCATTGCTGGGTATAGAATCTCTTCAACGGTTCTGCTCAGGCGGTGGACCTCGTCAATAAACAAAACATCTCCCTTGGCCAGGTTGGTAAGTATCGCCGCCAGGTCGCCCGGCCGCTCAATAGCTGGACCGGAAGTAGTCCTGATGCTGACACCCATCTCGCAGGCGATGATGTTGGCCAGAGTGGTTTTGCCCAGGCCGGGCGGCCCGAACAGCAGGACGTGATCAAGAACCTCGCCCCGTTCGCGGGCAGCCTGGATGAAAATAGATATAGTCTCCTTTACCTTTTCCTGCCCGATATATTCTTCAAGCCTGCGGGGGCGTAGACTGAAGTCGGTTTCAAGATCTTCCGTACGGGCAGCGGCCGAGATAAGCCGATCATCCATTATTATGCACCTCAAAAGTTTTTATCTTTCAGTCAGCCAGGGAAATATCCCCGCTCACCTCCAATACCGACCCAATGGCCGAATGAATTCGGCCCTACTTCTTCACCAACAGGCGCAGCGCCCTCTTTACCAGTTCCTCTACCGCCGGGTTTTCATTTAAACTTGCCAGGGCTTCCTTTACCGCCCTGCGTGCTTCTGCGGCTGAATATCCCAGCGCCTCAAGCGCCCCGGCGGCGTCCAGCTCCCGTCCGGCATACCCGCCGGCATCGGTTATGCCCTCTATATCTGACACCTTGTCTTTTAATTCAAGGATGATCCTTCCTGCCGTCTTTTTCCCAATACCGGGCACCCTGGTCAACGAGGCCAGGTCTTCACCCGCGATGACCCTTCCGAGCTCACCGGGGTTGAAGATGGACAGTATGGCCAGCGCCGCTTTGGGGCCAACACCCGCGACGTTAAGCAGCTTTATAAAAAAATCCAGTTCACTTTGACTCTGGAAACCGTAAAGGTAAAAACCATCTTCCCTGACTGCGAGATGGGTATGCAGCATCAGTTCGCTGCCGTGAGCCGGCAGTTTGTAATGAAGGGATAAAGGCACTTGTACTTTGTAGCCTATGCCGCTGACGTCTAGCACAACAAATCCCGCCTGGGCGTCAGCCAGTTTTCCTTTAATAAAAGCGATCATTTTATTTTCCTCACCCATGTGTTTAAATGTCCGTGACAGATAGCCACCGCCAGAGCGTCGGACACATCATCCGGCGCAGGCGCGGCAGGCAAGTCTAAAATCGTCTTAACCATGAACTGCACCTGTGTTTTTTCGGCCCGGCCGAACCCCGCCACTGATAGTTTTACCTGCAGGGGGGTGTATTCAAAGACCGGCATTCCGGAACTCGCCGCCGCCAGCATGGCAACACCCCTGGCATGGCCTACAGCAAGCGCGGTCTTGGCGTTCTTATTAAAAAACAGCTCTTCCACGGCAAATTGTTCCGGATTATGCCGCCTGATGATGTCCACAAGTTCCCTGTAAATAAAATGGAGTCTCTCAGACAGCGGCGTTTCGGAGGCAGTCCTGATACAGCCACAATCTACCAGCGCAAACCGGCTGCCGTTATATCTTACCAGGCCAAATCCGGTTATGGCGGTACCGGGGTCCACACCCATTATAAGCAAAAGCTGCCACCCCCTTCAACAAGGCTTAATTCTACGAAAAAAAACCCAATCCTTTTTTGGATTGGGCAGGGCTGAGAATAAAGTTATTCACTGTGCTCATCAAGATTATCCAATGCCGCGTTAAGGGACTCGTCAGTATTGAATTCCAGTTCCTGGCGCAAGCTTTCCGCTGTTGTATGTGAAAGCTTATTAACATCCATTGCCTGTTCAAGCATAATCCTGAAGTCCGGATTTAAAGATTCTACCGGGATATTCTCCGACCTTAACAATTTTCCGTTAAAACCCAGCGGTCCCTCATAAACTGCCACCAAACCCTGATACAGACCTATGTGCCGGCAGTTCCGGTGCAGTGGGCAAAACTCATCGGATTTCATAGTCAGGGTTAGAAACCCCGGATTACTAAAGTTAACGACCCACCCTTCCGAGGCCGGGAATCTCTCGGCCAGCGCCTTTCTGTCCAGGTGCAGCAGTTCCTCTGGAGCGATTTCTTCCGATATTTTCTCTAAATCTCCGCACAGGTATTCTTTGTCCTTTATCAGTATCGTTTCCAGGCTGACCCTGGGATTAAAAAAATTCGGCGCTGAGCGATAAACATTAGCCGGCTTGCTCTGAGGTGAAATTATTAACCTGCTGCCCCAGAAATAACCCGCGGCAATAGAGGTGATAAAAACCAGTACAGCAAAACAGGTTATAATGTTGGTTTTTTTTCTTGCCATGTCGATCCCCCGCATAATCTTGCTTACAATATTATTACCATATTTTAGCTCCTTCATTCCATAAAAAGAGCCACCCCTTGGGTGGCTCTTTTGCGAATTCTTTATTCCTCTATTATTTCAAAATTGGCGTAAACGTTTTGCACATCGTCATGTTCCTCCAATGCGTCAATCAGACGCATCATCTGTTCGGCCTTTTCCCCCTCGAGTTTTACCGTGGTCTGCGGTATCATAGTCACTTCCGCCGTGGTTGCTTTTACTCCCGACTTATCAATGGCTCCCCTTACTGTTTGCAGATCAGCAGGTTCACACGTTATTTCAAAGCAATCTTCATCAGCGTTAAAATCTTCGGCGCCCGCGTCAATAGCAGCAAGCATCAGGTCGTCTTCATTTATTTCGCTGCCTGCTTTCTCTACAACGACTAAACCCTTTTCCTTAAACATCCAGGCTACACAGCCAGTTTCGCCCAGACTTCCGCCGTTCCTGGAAAAAATATACCTTATTTCACCAGCGGTACGGTTCCGGTTGTCAGTCATTATTTCAATCATAACCGCCACACCACCCAGTCCGTAACCCTCATAAAATATCTCCTCATAATTTGCGGCGCCGGTTTCTCCTGTCCCTTTTTGTATAGCACGGTTTATATTATCGTTAGGGATATTGGCTTCTTTCGCTCTTAACACAGCTGTCTTTAAAAGAGCGTTGCTTTCCGGATCACCGCCGCCCTGGCGCGCGGCCATGATGATTTCCTTGGCCAAACGGGTGAATATCTTACCCCGCTGGGCATCGACTTTTGCCTTTTTACGCTTAATAGTCGACCATTTCGAGTGACCAGACATAATAATCCTCCTCCAGCAAACAAGTCTTCGGTAATAAAAAGCGCGGGGCGCCAAAATGCTAATGATTTCAAACTCAAACTCACCAATTATCTTATCATATAGCTGATTTTGTCGCAAACAAAGCTTATCTGGTATAGCCATTTCTTATATATCCTGGTGCTTTAAGCTAATTTTTTTGGCAGCCCCAGGAGGAAAATGCAATATTGTGTAGAAATGAACCACCAGTGATTTTACCTGTTTAAAGGCAAACCCATACGAAAGTTGGAGTAAATATATTAAATCACTTACTTTAAAAGGAGGCAAAAATGAAAGGAAAAAGAAATTTAACCGTTGCATTACTATTAGGTTTGCTTATTGTAACCGCAATAACCTTGCTGCCCCCCGCCTGCCCCTCTTTTGGTGAAGATTCATATACTGTCATTGACGGAGACTGCCTTTCTATAATCGCAGAAAAACTTGGCACCAGCGTAGACTCAATTAAATCGACAAACTACATGGATTCTGAGGACCTGCAGATCGGGCAGCAACTGGTCATACCCGGGAGCACGTCATACGGCTATGCAGACTCTGATACCACCTATACAGGTGATTCATTCAGCTACACAGTAACTGAAGGAGACTGCCTCTCGCTGATCGCCGAAAAGCTTGGCGCCAGTGTAGACTCAATCAGATCAGCGAACAACCTGGACTCTGACGACCTGCAGGTCGGGCAGACACTGGTCATACCCGGGAGCTCGCCATATTACAGCTATGAGGACACTGATTACTCCTATACAGGTTCTACAGATGATTCATACAACTACACAGTGGCTCAAGGAGACTGCCTCTCGCTGATCGCCGAAAAATTTGGCACCAGTGCAGACTCAATCAGATCAGCGAATAACCTGGATTCTGATGGTCTGCAGGTCGGGCAGACGCTTCTTGTGGCAGGCAATTTTTCATCTGATCAGCCTGTCAACAGGGGAAATGTTGTTCGGCCATCGGTTGAGACAAAAGGAAACGATTATGGTGAGTTGGTTGACTGGTCATATATCAATGATATGTTTCCAATGGGAAGCACGGCTACTCTACAGGATTTTGAAACCGGACGCACATTTAAAATACACCATCTATTTGGAGAAAACCATGCTGACTGTGAGCCACTAACAGCTTATGACACCAGTGTTATGAAGCAATGTTTCGAGGGCGAGTGGAGTTGGGAGCGCAGGGCAGCTATTATTTGGCTGGACGGAGAG
>JBAZQW010000042.1:0-12837 GCA_041645005.1 Desulfotomaculaceae bacterium
ATCTTTGTGCATTACTTTATGTGCTTGTTATTAGTATTATGTGTGATTGCACTGGGACGTATCTGGCTTAACAAAATACCTCTGAGCAAAGCCTATATTGTACTTGCCCTCGCGTTTTATACTGCTCTGAATTTTTTGAATGTAGATAAGATTATCGTCCGCAACAGTATCGACAGATATGTTAAGACCGGCGAGATCGATATCAACTACCTGCAAACTCTCTCTGTTGACGCGATACCGGATATGTTGCCTTTGTCGGAAGATAATGACCAGGAAATCGCCCGGCAGGTTAAGGATTACTTGTTGGAAGAAAAACAGTATCTCTCAGAAGATAAATCATGGCAGTCTTTTAATTATTCACGCTACCGTGCAAAATCCACGCTGGAGAAAGATGCTGGTGATAATTGATGAGGCTGAATTACTATTTACCCCGGTATGACTTTGTTGAAAAGCACAGTATTACTATTAAGGCGCTACCGGAGCGGGTATTTGAAGCTATTGGCAATTTAGATCTGAACAAATCGAAGGTTATCAGGAGCCTTTTAAAAATGAGGAGTGCTTACGGGCTTTTTGACCCCGGCAAAAAATCAAAAGATAAACCACCGATGGTTTTATCTTTTAAAGATCTGATCGAAAAGTCGGATTTTATTCCTCTTGAAAAAGTGAGCAAGCAAGAGATTGTAATGGGGTTTGTGGGCAGGTTCTGGCTGCCGACTGGTGGTTTTGTTCAAAGCTTACAAACAGATTCCTTTATTGACTTTAATCAAACGAGTTATTGCAAAGTTGCTTGGAATTTCCATATAGAATATAACCCAGATGTTACTGTAACATTGTCAACGGAAACAAGGGTTTTAGGCCTTGGCCGGTGTGCGAAATTTTTGTTTCTTATTTATTGGGCAATTATAAAGCCTTTTAGCGGGTGGATCCGGCTTGAAATGTTAAAGATGATCAAAGAGCAGGCGGAAGGGTATGCCACCTGCTCTGAAAAATAAAATTTTGAGATTAATGTAGTACAAATGATAATTTGTATCTGGGTACTTGCAGCACATCAAAACCAATGACTGTCAGTTTACCGTTGTTTTGCAATACCTCATTGGCCAGTTTAAGCGGAAGCTCTACCTTAGAAACTGGCACTGGCTCTATCGGCATAGCTTCCAGTTTTTGTACAATCCCTTCTTTTGAAGTCCAGTTTCCCATATTTTGCGGCGTCGTATTTACCCACTGTTTCACTTTAGGCAGTAAGTCCATAATGTCCAGAACCCGCGTTTCCTGGGGGTAGTTGAGGCAAATAACACCGGTTGTGAAATCGCCGGAACCGGGGTCATTCCGGTAAAAACGGAGAGAGTTGAGACCAGGGGAGTTCTTCAGCATAGCCAGGTTACTTTCCTGTAACTCTGAAACTTCATGTGAGCCCAAGTCCGTGATACTCTGGTCCGGAGACCCCCATAACAACCTCTGCCGGTCCTTTGACAATGCTCCAACGACATCCAATAAAGATACCGCATCGCCTGTGCCGTCTACGGTCGCCTCTTTTGAACCGGGATAATAACAAAATGCGCCCTCGTTCTCCAGATAGAACTTCTCAAACTTACTCTTCATAATATTCTCCATGAATGTCCTGGCCGTGTTTTTGTTTTCGGAAGAAATGCCGTTCCACAAATAACATGTCAACAGTTTTATACCATGGTATCTTGTTAATTGCCATTCATGCACTTCAGCTAAGTTGGCATCTTCAGGCATAGGCTCGGAAAGCTTGCGCAGGGTTGTTGTCAACATCTCATCTTTATAGCGCAAAGGGAATTCGGAGTGGAGGTTGTTGCCTTGCTCATCCACAAACAATGTAACAAGTTTATAGGTAGGACTTAAATCACCATCATTCAGCAGTTCGCCGGTATTACGCAATCTTGGCCCCCAATATCCTGTCTTACTGTCCTGGTTAAGGTAAAACCACTGCAAAAGCGCTTGTTTCCACTCCGGAGAAAAAGCATAGAGCTTGTTGCGCTCTAATTCATCGTAGTTGTGGTAGCAAGATGCCATCATGTAATTTGTTTTGGGCAGTTTGGAGCCGATCCATCCTACTGAAGACAAATCATCTAAAATTTCCTTTAATTTATCCGGGGTATTGATTTCGTCCAGGAATTTGAGTGGATATTTCAAGCGCAGCGGTTGACCTGTCTCCTTGGCCAGAAGTTCAAGATGGTCCACCATATTTAATGTAGGCTCAAGATAAAGAAAGGTAGGGTAAGAGTCGTCCATAAAGGCGCCCGTTTTAGGATTCTGCAGATTTAGATAGAACTCGATTTCCATTTTTTTATCGGCAAATTCCGGTACCTTGACCAAACCTTCTCTGGTTTTTAACTGTTTGTGCAGCTCGTTTAACTTGGAAATAGAGGTAATATATTGTCCTTTGTCCAGGTAATAGGCGCATCCGAGCATCTTAAACTCGAATTCGGCCATGTAGTAGCCTTCCGCTTGCAGCTTGCCGTTCAATTTAAACATTTCTGAGATTGAGGCTATGCTGCGATAGACATACAATCCTGATCCAATTATGAACATTGCAACTATGACAGATATCGCGGTAACTAAAGTCTTTCTTTTCATCTTCTAACCTTCCTTTCCTTGGGTGCCTGACCCCTAACTTATTAACTTATTGAGAATCTGCTAAAAACAAGCAGGCACACCATCCCCTTACCCAAATAAAAACCCTCACCTTTATATTCTTTTTTCATACTATTTTATTTATGTTTTAATCTTTTCCTGCTAAGCACGCGAAACAAGTATTTCATGATTTGGCTGGAGGATAGAATCTAAAAACCAAAATATTTGGCGAAAGATGGGAGGGAAAAACGGGTGAGCTGTGGAAGAAAACAAATGCTAAATCCCAAATGCCCGCCAGGGATAATCCCAGTTAATTATGGCACCCTAAAAATGAAAAGATCAGGTAAAAAGTGAGGAACAGTAAATGAACAACGAAAAAAATGACTTGGAATTGCTTTGTGTCAATACTCTGCGGATGCTGGCCGTGGATATGGTGGAAAAAGCTAAATCAGGCCATCCGGGTATGCCCATGGGAGCGGCTCCCATGGCCTTTATCCTTTGGACCAAGTTTTTGCGCCACAATCCGTTAAACCCGTCCTGGCCAAACAGGGACCGGTTTGTTCTTTCCGCCGGCCACGGCTCAGCGCTCTTATACGCTTTGCTGCATTTAAACGGTTATGACCTGTCTTTAGAGGACCTCAAAGAATTTCGCCAGTGGGGTAGTAAGACCCCCGGCCACCCGGAGTACGGTCACACCCCGGGTGTGGAGGTTACCACCGGCCCGCTGGGCCAGGGCATCGCCAACGCTGTAGGGATGGCTATCGCCGAGAGGTTTTTGGCATCTTATTTCAACCGTCCCGGTTTTGATGTTGTTGACCATTACACCTATGCTATAGCCGGTGACGGTGACCTCATGGAGGGTGTCTCACACGAGGCCGCTTCTCTGGCCGGGCATCTGAAGCTGGGCAAGCTGATCTGCCTTTATGACGATAACCGCATCTGCATTGAAGGGTCTACCGATCTGGTCTATACCGAGGACCGGGCGGGCCGTTTTGAGGCATACCGTTGGCATGTGCAGCAGGTCTCCGACGGGAATGACACGGAGTCACTAGCGGCAGCCATCCAGGCGGCTCAGGCGGTAAAAGACAAGCCTTCAATCATTATGGTACGCACCCATATCGGTTGCGGCAGCCCGAACAAACAGGATTCAGCGGCGGCGCATGGTGAGCCGCTTGGCTTAGAAGAAGTAAAACGCACCAAAGAGAAACTGGGCTGGCCCCAAGAGCCGGACTTCTTTATTCCCGGACAGGTGCAGTCCTATTTTAGCAATATTGTTGCTCAAAACATTAAGCACGAGAAAGAATGGCAATCCCTGTTCAGTGCTTTCGCGGCAGCTTACCCGGAGTTGGCCGGGCAGTACCGGCAGTGGATTAGCGGCAAATTGCCGGACGGTTGGGACCAGGACATACCAGCTTTCCCCGCCGACCAGAAAGGGGTGGCCAGCCGGGCTGCCTCAGGCACTGTGCTGAACGCCATAGCCGCCAGGCTGCCCAACTTAATTGGCGGCTCCGCCGACCTGGCGCCTTCAACCAAAACAATCATCAAAGGGGCGGGAGATTTTTCTCCGGCTGATTACAGCGGGCGCAACATGCATTTCGGGGTGAGGGAGCACGGTATGGGCTCCATCCTTAACGGGATGGCGCTAGCCCCGGGGCTAATTCCTTACGGCGCCACTTTCCTGGTCTTTTCCGAATACATGAGGCCGGCTATGCGCATGGCCGCCATGATGAAGCTCAAGGTGATTTATGTTTTCACCCACGACAGCATAGGTTTAGGTGAGGATGGCCCTACCCACCAGCCGGTTGAGCAGCTGGCAGCGCTCAGGGCGATCCCGGGTCTGACGGTGATCCGGCCGGCCGACGCCAACGAAACCGCCGTAGCCTGGCGCTGCGCCCTGGGACAGATTTGTGGTCCCACGGCCCTGATTTTGTCCAGACAAAACCTGCCCACCCTGGACAGGCGGCAGTTTTCGTCTGCGGACGGCTTGGTCCACGGTGCTTATATACTTAATGAAACAGAAAACAAAAAACCGGATCTGATCTTGATTGCAAGCGGCTCGGAAGTATATACAGCACTTCAGGCCGCAGAAAAGATCAAAGAAAATGGTATATTGGCCAGCGTCGTCAGCATGCCGAGCTGGGAGCTGTTTGAAGAACAGCCGGAAGAATACCGCCGCAGGGTGCTGCCGCCTGAAATAACTGCGCGAGTGGCGATAGAAGCCGGAAGCACGCTGGGGTGGCACCGCTATATCGGTGATCAAGGTGAAATAATCGGTATAGATCATTTTGGCGCCTCCGCTCCAGCCGGAGTGCTATTTGAAAAATTCGGCTTTACCGCGGAAAACCTCGCAGCAAAAGCTCTGCGCGTACTTGATAGGGTTTAGAAAAAATCTAAATTAAAAACATATGTTGGTCAATCAAAATGATGTTTAAACTTATGGCCCCGTTTTATGACTGGTTTATTAAAGCCTCTAATATTGATCATTCCGTGAAGGTTCCGGTCTGGCTGGCGCCGGTCGAGGATATGGAACTGCTCGATCTGGGCGGCGGCACCGGCCTGAACGCTGAGACTTTGAGCAAAGCCGGAGCAAAGGTGACTATCGTAGACTATTCCCAAGCGATGCTGAACCGCGCCGCCGCCAAAAAGATGCCGGTCCGGCTGATCCGTTCTGCCGCGGAGGCACTGCCGCTGCCGGACTGTTCGTTCGACATCGTGCTGATATCTGACGCGTGGCACCACTTCCGCGACCAGGCCGGTGTTATTAATGAAGTAAGACGTGTCCTGCGTCCGGGCGGCAGGTTACATATAATTGATTTTGACCCCGGGCAGAAAGTAATCAAATTTATCGCTTTTTTTGAAAAGCTGCTGGCTGAGCCCGCAACTTTCACTTTGCCGGACGAATTGGTTGAATTACTGAGACTGGCTGGTATCGTGGGAGGCTATGACAGCCTGAGGATTGGCCAGTATATTTACAGCGGAGTGAAACAAAAGCCCTGAATCCGGGGCTTTTTTATTTTTATTAAAGGTAAATATTAATCAGGATTTAATAATTTTATTATTATTTTTTAATAATTTTACTTTATGCTTGGGGTATATTACCAAGCAACCTGGGTATAATTATTATTCCTAATGACAAGGGGGTTTGAGCTATGGGAAAGACTGTAGGCATTGACCTGGGAACTACCAACTCCGTTATAGCGGTTATGGAAGGAGGTAAGCCGACTGTAATTGTCAACACCGAAGGTGATCGCACCACGCCTTCAGTGGTTGCCTTCAAAGATGACGGAGAAAGGCTGGCCGGCAAAGTTGCCAGGCGCCAGTCTGTTTTAAATCCGGAGAATACATTGTATTCAGTGAAGCGTTTCATCGGCCGCCGCTATTCCGAGGTGACCGATGAGAGAAAGCTCGTTCCTTATCTGGTAACATCCGGTCCCAATGACGCGGTGCGTTTTGATATCCGCGGCAAAAAGATGGCGCCCGAGGAAATTTCGGCACTGATCCTGCGCAAGCTGGTGGATGACGCATCCAAGTATTTGGGTGAAAAAGTGACTGACGCGGTGATCACCGTGCCGGCATATTTTAACGACTCCCAGCGCAACGCCACCAAAGACGCCGGTAAAATCGCCGGGCTGAACGTGCTGCGCATTATCAACGAGCCGACTGCGGCAGCCCTGGCTTATGGGCTTGACAAGAAGGCCAACGAAACAATTATGGTTTTTGACCTGGGCGGCGGGACTTTTGACGTGTCCATCCTGGATGTCGGGGATGGGGTGTTTGAGGTCAAGTCGACCAACGGTGATACTCACCTGGGGGGCGACAATTTTGACAAGGAAGTTGTTGACTGGCTCGCCGACGAATTTAAAAAGGATCACGGTATTGATCTGCGCAATGATAAACAAGCCCTGCAGCGCTTGATCGAGGCGGCGGAAAAAGCTAAAATGGAACTGTCCACGACCATGGAAACCCAGATCAACCTGCCTTTTATCACTGCCGACGCCAACGGGCCAAAACACCTGGACACGAAATTGACCCGGGCGAAGTTTGAAGACCTGACAGCCCACCTGGTGGAGCGCTGCCGTGGTCCGGTAACAGCGGCCCTGGCTGACGCGAAGCTGTCGGAGAAGGACATTGACGAAGTCATTCTGGTCGGCGGGTCGACCCGTATCCCGGCTGTGCAAAAACTGGTCCGCCAACTGACCGGCGGCAAGGACCCGCACATGGGGGTCAACCCTGATGAAGTGGTGGCCATCGGCGCGGCTATTCAAGGTGGTGTGCTGGCGGGTGAAGTGAAGGATGTTATACTGCTGGACGTCACGCCCCTTTCCCTGGGCGTGGAAACTCTGGGCGGCGTCATGTCCAGGATTATCGAGCGCAATACCACCATTCCCGTAAGGCGCAGCCAGATTTTCAGCACCGCCGAAGACAACCAGCCGGCGGTGGATATTAACGTTTTGCAGGGTGAACGGGAAATGGCCAGGGATAACCGCTCCCTGGGACAGTTCAAGCTTGACGGTATTCCCACGGCGCACAGAGGCATACCGCAAATCGAAGTAACCTTCGATATTGACGCCAACGGCATCCTGAAAGTAAGCGCCAGGGACAAAGGCTCAGGCAAGGAGCAGACCATAACCATCAGCGGTTCCACCAGCCTGAACAAATCTGAGATTGACCGCATGGTGCATGAAGCGGAGATTCACGCTTCTGAAGACAAAGAGCATAAACAGGAAGTGGAAGCGCGCAATGAGGCCGATTCCCTGGCCTATCAGGTCGAGCGCCAGATCAAAGATCTGGGCGACAAGGCGCCGGTGCACGAGAAGGCTCGTGTGGAGCAGCTGCTGGGCGACCTGAAAACAGCTTTAAAAGAAAACGCTCCTATTGACCGTATCCGCACCCTGCAGGGCGACCTGCAGCAGGCGGCCCACTCACTTTCCCAGTCCGCTTACCAGCAGACGGGCGAGGGGCCTGCCGGAGGCGGCGGCGCTGGGCCGCAGCATGGTGAAGATGTGGTGGACGCCGAGTTTGAGGAAAAGTAGAATGCTAAGCTGTCAGGAGGACACCGATGAGCAGACAGGAAAGCGATGCGCCGCAGGATGAAGTTTTGGCTCTGCGCGAGGAACTGCAGGAAGAAAAAAACCGCCACCTGCGAACCCTGGCTGATTTTGATAACTACCGCAAGCGGGTGGAGCGGGACATGGAGTCTAACTCCACTCGCGGTAAAAGGGAATTAATAAAGGAACTTATCGCTGTCCTGGACAATTTTGAAAGAGCATTTGGACAGATCAAGGATGAGCAATTGAGGCAGGGTCTGCGAATGGTTTACCAGCAGTTTTTTGATCTGCTCCGGCGGCAAGGGCTGGAAATTATCGAAAGTTTGGGCAAGCCATTTGACCCCTGCGAGCATGAGGGTATTGGCTATTTGGAAAATCGGGATTTCCTTCCGGGTCATGTAGCCGAGGAATTGTCCCGCGGCTACCGGTTTGGCAGTGATTTGCTGCGGCCGGCCCGGGTCAGGGTAGCGAAAAGGCCGGTGAGGATTGAATGAGTGTTGCGTTTCGTGACTACTACGAGGTTTTAGGCGTCAGCCGCAGCGCCACAGAAAAGGAGATAAAAACAGCTTACCGCAAGCTGGCCCGCAAATGGCACCCGGATCTCCACACCGCTAAGGATAAAGATGCAGCGGAAGAAAAAATCAAGCAGATCAATGAAGCTTACGAGGTTTTAAGCGACAAAGAAAAGCGGAAGAAGTACGACAGGCTTGGCGCCAACTGGCGGGACGGCCAGGACTTCCAGCCGCCTCCCGATATGGATGGTTTTAGCTCCTATACCAACCAGGGCGGCGGGGCAGGTGGCTTCAGCGACTTCTTTGAAACCCTCTTTGGCGGCGGCGCGCCTTTCGGGCGCTCCGCCAGAACAACCAGGCGAACCGGGCCGGTGCGCGGACGGGATGTGGAAAGCGAACTGGAACTGACGATTGAAGAAGCATACCGCGGCGGGGAGAAATCACTTCAGCTTTCCACCAGAGAATCATGTCAGGTCTGTGGCGGAACAGGGGTGGAGAATAACACCTTTTGCCGCAGGTGCGGCGGAACAGGGGAAACGGCGGGCTTTAAAACTCTGACCGTAAAGATCCCTCCCGGCGTCCACGACGGCAGCCGGATCCGGCTGAAAGGCCAGGGAGGCGAAGGCCAGGTCGGGGGGACAGCAGGTGACCTTTATCTCAAAGTAAAACTTCTGCCCCATTCAGTCTTCAAGGTGAAGGATGAGGATCTGGAAACCGAAGTTATTTTACGGCCGGAACAGGCTGTGCTGGGTGATCAGGTATCTGTGCCCACACTGGACGGGCCGGTGCTGATGAAAGTGCCGCCGGGCACCCGCGCCGGCAAAAAGCTGCGACTGCGGGGCAAGGGCCTGCCTCACCAGAAGGGGCGCGGCGATGAATACGTGGTAATAAGAATCGATATCCCCGAACGCCTCACGGAAGAAGAAGAGAAATTATACCGGCAGTTAGCCGCGCTCCGGAAGGGGGTGTGACGGTAGTGAAAAAATATTATCTGCAAATTTACCGCCACACTCTTGCCACAGGTGAAGAAGATGGCTGGGTTGATCTGAACAGCCTGCCCGTACACCCGGAACTGGCCCTGCGGATGGCTGAATACGGTGTGGTGGAAGTAAGGCAGGGCCACGTGCGGTTAAGTCATGCTTCACGTCTCCTGAAGCTGCAGCGATTGCGCGCCAATCTCAGTGTAAATTTGAGCGGGGCAGCCATAATCCTGGATTTGCTGGAAAGGATCGAGGCGCTGCAGGAGGAAGTGGATCGTTTAAAAAGGAGATAACTATAAGGCTGTTGATTAAGTATAGGCATGGGTCTAAAGTCAGATCCACGCCTATTATTTTGACCATAGTATTCTTAAAAAAATGTCCAATCTTACACAGTTCGACAACATTCCCGAAGGATAAATGTCGTGTATTGTATAAATTAAGTTTTTTAAATCGAGAAAATTGGTTAAAAATGTTTATAAATGTTTGTTTGTAACTTTTTTAGGGGAGGAATTGCCAGTGAAGCGGCTTCACAGTCTATTAAGACGTCAGATAGCGCGATTTTTTGGTGATTCTTTTAAAATCCCTGAAGGTTGGGAAGATTTTTTTGACTCGGTCAACAGCGCTTACTGGGAATCAGACGCCGACCGCGGCATGCTTACCAGGTCTATCGAGCTTAGCTCCCAGGAACTGATGCAGGCCAACTACGAAATAAGAAAAAGAGAACTGCGCTTCCGCCTTCTCTATGAAAGCTCACCCGTACCCTACCAGTCACTGAACAGTGAGGGCTGCTTCATCGAAGTGAATCAGGCTTTCCTCCATGTACTAGGCTACAATCGTCATGAGATCATCGGCCGTCCGTTCAGCGATATTATGTCTCCGGCCAGTATCACCCTGTTTCAGCAGCTTTTCCCACGTTTCAAGGAATGCGGCGCCGTGCGTGATGTGGGATTTGAATTGCTGTGTAAAAATGGTGTCTGGATCCAGGTAATGCTGGATGGCAAGATCAGCTATAACCCGGATGGATCCTTCAAGCAGACCCATTGCATATGGAGAGACATCACTGAACAGAAAAAGATGGAAGATGAATTATGGAAGTACCGTGAACACCTTGAAGATATGGTTAAAGAGCGCACCGCCGAACTGAAAATGGCCAACGAACAGCTTCAGTGGGAAATGACCGAGCGCAAGCAGATGGAAAGGGAAATGGCCCGGCTTGACCGGCTAAACCTGGTGGGTGAAATGGCAGCCGGCATTGGCCATGAAATTAGAAACCCGATGACTACCGTCAAGGGCTTTCTGCAGCTGCTCAGTGCTAAGGAAGAGTGCACCAAGTATAATGAATATCCTCAAAAAGGACAATACCCGGGTGCCCGGGTATTGTAGACAGTTATCTTCCACGATGCCGATTCCTGGCTTTTTCTGTTTTCAAAAGCCATTTTTTTTCTGCAAGTTCTTCTTTTAGCTGGCGTGAAATCACTTTTCTTTCGGATTTGTTTTTTTCTCTTTCCAACTGGAGCGCCTGTTGAGCCTTGGTTGAGATGCCTACCTCTTTCATTGCCTGGGCGACTTCTCTTGATAGCCTCTTGGGGTTGATTTTTCTTTGGATTGGCTCTTCAGCTTCCACTTTAAGCTTTTCATCAACAATCTCTTCAAACACACCAACCCAGAACTGCCCGTCATGATACACTGTCAATTTCATTGCAATCCCCCTCTAATACTTGACTGGAATGATGGACATCCCGAGGGGGAAGGTTACTGACGTCACCCTGACGGGTAAGCGCGCCCGGACTACCAACCGGACTGTGTTTTTTCATTCCGAAGATATTATATAAGGATTGCAGGGATAATTCAATTATGGAAATTTAAGCTTTTGAATAACACGTGCGATTTGCCGGGATAATTGTTGTTTAGTGTCGAATATAGAATAAAAAAAGCCCCGATCCCTCGGGGCCTTGCTATTACTGGTGGACCTAAGGGGACTCGAACCCCTGACCTCCTGAATGCGAGCCAGGCGCTCTCCCAACTGAGCTATAGGCCCAAACTTATTTGTTTTTTAGAGCATTTTCATATTACCATAACAACGCCTGAGATGCAATGTTAGTATTATGAAAGACGAGCGGAAAGAAAAACGGGTTTTTCCGGCATAATACCGGTAGGATTTTGCTGTGACGGCGGTGAACTCTATCAGAAGCAAAAGTAGAGGAGTTGGCCTGTAGTGCTGATATTTAACCCGTTTGACCACATGAATAAGAAAGATATTAAAAAACGGGTAGATAAGATAAGAAAGAAAAAAAAGAACCTCTCCACTGAAGAAATTTGCCGGATGATGATTAAGAAAAAGTGCAGATGGTGCGCCGCCGCCGGCGCTCTAACAGCCCTGCCCGGCGCGGTTCCGGTGCTCGGCACAGTTGTGGCCATAATCGGTGGAACGCTCCTGGATATGACGGCAATGGGTTATTTTATCACTGAGATGATTTTGGAAATTGCTGCACTGCACAACCGGGACATCGACACCGAAGGGACGTCTCGGGAAGCGGTCTGGGTGCTGGTCTCTTCGGTGGGAGCTGGCGCTGCCGGGAGAGGTTTGACCGGGTTAACCGTAAGGAGGCTTTCCGGGCAGGCCTTTAACCGCCTGATTGAGCAGGCGCTTCTGGCTTTGGGTATCAGGGCGTCGCAGCGGACTATTTTGCGGATCATCCCTTTTATCGGGATGTTTATTGCCGGCTCGGTAAACTACTATATCTGCAGAAAAGTTGGGGAGTTTGTCATGAGATACTACGCTGAAAACTCGTATACGGATAAATGGGATGGGGATACCATAGATGTGGAGGTTACAGCCAGGGGCGAGTAATGTGCTCAGAAAATTTTTACCCCGCGGTTTTACCGCGGGGCTGAGTCCGGATTAGGATATCTTTTGAATTTGTTCCTGCAGCTTGTGTTTTTTCCCGGCAATCTCCTCGGCGTAATCAGAGGAAATCAAGTAAAGGTTCACCCACAGGTCATGTTCGTTAGCTTTGCCATCCAATTCCTTGGACAACTCTTTGAATTTTTTAACAACCCTGTCTTTAAAAGCCGAAAACTCACTCAGTATTTCAACAATGTCACGCTGAGTATAAGAAGCTCCCTCACGCAGAATTTTGGCCAAATCTATAACCCCCTTTTGTCCTGGAAGAATATAGTTAAATTATATTTAATATGGTAATTTATGTTAAGGGGTTATAAATGTCTTATTAGTAGAGAAATACTCGATAAAATAATAAAAGGGGCCTTGAGAAGGCCCCTGGTTGATTTTTATTAGAAACTGCTGTACATGCCCATGTTTTGGGTTGAGGCCAGGGGTTGGCTCAAAAGACCCGTCGTGGGCAGGGCTGAAGCACTGATCTGGCTGGCGCTGTAGGGAGCGAATTGACTGCCGGCAAAACCGGAAGTTCCAAACTGGCTGGTTTGCATCTGTTGCGCCGGAGTATCCAAACGAATGTTATTGGCGAAAGGACTGCTGGCAAAACCGGATGTTCCATACTGGCTGGTGTGCATCTGCTGTGCCGGAGTCGCCAAACTAATGTTGCTGGCGAAAGGGCTGTAACCAGTTCCCAAATTCGTGGTATAGGTGCTGGCGATATTGCTCGGAATTCCAATCATGCCTTGATTTAGTATGCTGCCAAGCTGTGGGTTGACCGCATAATCAGACATATTAAAGCC
>JBAZQW010000043.1:0-12831 GCA_041645005.1 Desulfotomaculaceae bacterium
GAAAAAGCTGCCAGGCGGGCTGCTCACGAAGCAAAGAAAACAGCTTACATGGCCGAGCAGTCGGCATATAACAGTAAGGTCGAACAGCTGCAGCTTGATTTTGAAAAGGGACATCCAGCGGCCATCCAAAGTTTTGCCAGAATAGCCCTTAATCAAATAAGCACACCTGATTCTATCAAAGTTGACTTTGACGCAATATGCCAGCCGGAGGAAAAGCTTTTGGTTATTAATGGTTTGCTGCCCGGCTATTTTGAACTGCCGCGCGCAATCAGCTATCAGTATGAAAAGGAAGCGGAAGAAATAGTTCCAATTGAAATGGAAGAGCAGGAGTTTGATATCTTTTACCAGTCAATCCTCCTGCAAATCACTCTGAGCGCGCTGCATATTATTTTTAGCGTGATTCCCGCCAGGCACATCCAGTGGGTTGGCTTTAACGGCTGGGTTGAAAATGATAACGCTGGAGACAGCCATAACTCCGAATCCTGCATTTTAACTTGCAAAGCGGCAAGAGATATTTTTGCTGCCATCGATCTCACGAAGAGCTCACCGGCAGACTGCTTTCAAGGGCTTAAAGGGCTGCTGGCCGAATCCCCGCAAGGGACGGCCGCGGTGCGGCCAATTGTAAGTATTGGGCCTTCATCAGAGACTGGTGAAGCCAAGCAGGCTCCTGATAATTCAAAAGCCGGGCCAAAACCGCCGGAGTACCAGCCAGGTGAATTCAAGCAGGTTACAACAAAAATTGTGGGCGAGATGCTGGAACAAGTAGAAAAGAACCTGCTTGAGGCCGCCAGGGACAGGGATGATGTGATCCACTAGATTACCCATATACATTTCAGCGCGAATTTTGTCTGAAAATTCTGCAATGTCATTCGTTTCAATTTACCCCACCATGTGGTACTATAAAAAGAAAGAGCATTACCGCATGGAGGGACTGCTTTATGGTAACAATGCTGCATGATCTTGCGGAATTTTACGAAAAACTGGATCAGGCTCTGCAGCCATCGAAAAGAGTCTGTGGCACCTGTGGTGAGTGCTGTATCAAAGCGTCCATGCTCAAAATTTACCCACTGGAACTGGAAAACATCAAAAGATACGTAAATAATGAATCTTCGCTAAAAAAATTCCTGGATTTTGCCAACAACGTGGTAATAAAAATTTGGGGGATTGTTGAGGGGCAGTGCCCTTTTCAGACAGGCGTCCTTTGCTCGATTTACCCTGTACGACCGTATTTCTGCCGGATCTACGGTCATTATGACTACCAGGGTAAAAACCTGCTGGACGGGTGTGTGTACAGGGGACACACCACTGTTTACAGCAAAAAGGAAGAACTCCCCCTGCTGTGCGAGTTGGAGGAATTGTCGGATACTTTTGCAACTCGAAAAGAGCTGGTTACGGTCAAATAGAATTCACGCGTCACGATACCCCTCTGGCAGTTCTTACGCAGTTGCAGCCGTCTCTTTTTGCCTTGTACATCGCCCGGTCAGCCGCATAAATTAGTGCCGCAGTCGAAGCCCGGCAGAACAACAGCAAACTCTTCACCGCCATAACGCGCCACCATATCGCCCGGCCTGTTGATAGCTTTGTTCAGTGTCGTCACCACAGAGGTGCCCGTAGGTATCATTGTAATCCTTAAAATAATCGATGTCACACATAACCAGGGATAAAGGCAGCGCCTGGCGCAGTGTTAAGTAATTGCTTTTAATTAACTACCTTACTAATAACCTGTTTGTTTCTTCCCGCTCAGCATGCCCAAAATAGTATTCGGGATCGCATCCAGCGGCACCAGGTATTCCACGCCGCCCCGCTCGTAAGCCACTTTCGGCATGCCGTATACGACTGAAGTGGCTTCATCCTGTGCCAGGGTTTTCGAAAACTTCGACTTCCTTCTTCAAAATGCCTAATAATGGAACATTTTTCTCCATAAAAAACAAATAAAAATACCGCCCCCTGAAGCGATAAAGTCAGGAGGCGGCTCTTGGTGATTAATCAGCAGTCAATAGGTTCTCTTATACTGCATATTAAGTTTGAGCTTTCAGGGTTAACCCACGTTTTTAAAAGCCTTATTAGGCGCATTACAGATCGGGCACTTGTCCGGGGGCTCGTTTTCTACTACATTACCGCATACCGTGCATAGATAGTACTCAACTTCAGGTTTGTTATCAAGCGACTCAAGTGCTTTTGTATATAAACCGGCGTGGACCTTTTCAGCCTCATTGGCGCCATGAAAAGCTATTTTAGCCTGTTTTGCGCCTTCTTCTTCCGCTTTCGCGATAAAACCCGGGTACATTTGGGTAAATTCGTATGTTTCACCTTCGATAGCCGCTTTTAAATTCTCGGCAGTCGACTTTATAGCACCCAGGGCCCTGAGTTGGGAAGCGGCGTGAATAGCCTCAGCTTCGGACGCGGCCCTGAACAACTTTGCCACGGATGGATAACCTTCTTCATCAGCCTTTTTAGCAAAAGACGCATACTTGCGGTTTGCCTGTGATTCGCCGGCAAGAGAGGTCTTTAAATTGTTAACTGTATCCATATTTTACCTCCTATACTTTTTGTAGTAATTATACCAATAAATTTATTAATAAATACGATAAAATTTCTTAAGAATTTATTAAGTATTATCTATTGTTTAAACAATATGCCTGTTTACCGGATAGGGATGGCCGTCCTTACCGCCGTGGGCAAAACTATAGCGAACGGGGTCCTTGCTGCTCGCCCCGGCGGCGTTATAGACAACTTCTTTTCATGAAATATTTTAGGGGGCTGGCACATGTTTGTTATTTATTTTTTTAGAGTATCTTAGAAACAAATAACCTTAGAGCGCCATTTTCTATTATCTTAAAATAATTAGGAAACAAAAAAAGGGGAAAATAACTTAATAAAGAAAATAAATATATTAAAACAGCTCTTCAGTATCTCCAAAAAACAAAGGGTGGTGTTTTATGTACCTGAACAATCTTTTTGTGTACGGCACCCTGCTGCCTGGCCTTAAAAACTACAAACGTTTTATCGAATCTCACAATCATAAGGTTTATGAGGCCAGAGCGAAGGGGGTTATGTATCTCGTTCCCGGAGACGGATATCCTGTTGTCCTGGACGGTGAAGGGGTGGTAAAAGGGGTACTGTATGAAACCAGGGACCTCTCTGTAATCCTGCCGGAAATTGATGAAATCGAAAAGTACACCGATGTTGAAAGCCAGAGCCTGCTGACCCGGGAGATCCGGGATGTGGAGTTGCTGGAATTGGGAAAAACGGTAAAAGCACACATGTACATGTGGCCACCCCCCAAAGCGCAATGGCTCAAGGAAAACGGCGAGGTCATTCCCGATGGTGACTGGGCCAGGTTTTTGCGGGAAAACAAATAAAACTTCCCGTCAGCGGGGTTATTCCGCTGAAATCGGGCTTCTTACTATAAGCACGTGAAAATCTTTGCCCGGCAAGGCCCGAAGGCCGCGTGGCGTGTTTTTCGGGCTAAAAACTATGTCCGTTTCACCAGCAGTTGTCTCTTCCTCGCCTATCATAATTTTTCCGCTGCCTTTAACCACATAGAAAAAAGCGTCATCAGGCATGACGTGTTTTTCTACTGTTTCACCCGGCTTTAAAAGCAGGTTCATGATCAGAAAAGCAGGCTGATCAAGCAGCTTTCTGGCTAATAAACCCAGCGGCGTGGCAAAGGTTGGAACTTCCGACATCCTGATTATTTCCATCCATTACAACTCCTGACGTAAAAAGTTTAAAGGTTGGGGAAAGTTTTTTTGTTCTCAGCCTCCAGCACAGCAAGCATCCTGGCGTGATAGCCAGGCAGGGGCTCCTGCACAACGTTTCTTTGCTCCAGCGGTACGTCTATCTTCACCTCGTCCAACACTGCGGCCGGCCTGGCGGACAGGACAATTACCCGGTGCCCGAGCAGCAGGGCATCCATGATATCATGCGTTACCAGGACAATAGTCTGCGGGTTGGCCTGCCATATTCTGGCCACCTGCCGCACCAGGCCCAGGCGCAGCGGCGTGTCCAGCGACTTGAAGGGCTCGTCCATCAGCAGCAGGTCGTGGGGGTAGGCAAAAGCCCGGCACAGAGCCAGTCGCTGTTTCATACCACCGCTTAAGGCCTTGGGATAGCTGTCCCTGTATTCATTAAGCCCGATCATGAAAAGGTATTCCTCGATCAGTTCCTGCTGCCTGGCGGGTGTGACAACATCTTGTAATACAAAAGCGATGTTTTGGGCTACAGTTTTCCAAAGCAGCAGCCTTGGCTCCTGAAAGACATAGCTGACCCGCGCGTCTTCCGTTCCGGTGATCCTGCCGGCATCGGGCTGCTCCAACCCGGCCAGCAGCTGCAGGATCGTGGTTTTGCCGCAGCCGGAAGGACCGATAATACAGGTAATTTTACCTTTTTCAGCGCAAAGTGAAAAACTACTCAAAACCCTGGTCTGGCCCAGGGTTTTATATACTTGATCCAGCTTGATCATACGTTCACATCCAATGACGCAGTCTTTTGTTTACCAGGTAGGTCAACAGCCTGTCAGTAATAAGGCCGAGCCCGATTAAAATAAAAGTCCAGGCAAAGAGGTCTGCGGTTTCCAGGTTTATCCGCGCTAACGCCATTCTGGCGCCAATCCCCTGGGAAACACTCAGAAACTCCGCCATAGCCACAGCTTTCCAGGTGGTACCCAGAGCGGTGGAAACACCGGCCAGCAGGTAGGGCAGTACCTGCGGCAGGTAGATTTCCCGGAAGACACGTGACCGTCTGATGCGGAAGACAGCAGACATCTGCATCAGCTGCAGGTCGATATTCTTTACACCCTGGACGGTATTGATAGTAATCAGGGGCAGGGTAGTCACGAAAACCACAAAAGCGGGAACCTGGCTGAAACCAAGCCAGATCATGGCCAGAAGCAACCAGGAGATCAGCGGGATCACCTGCAGCGCCACTACCAGCGGCCTGAAAAAACTTGAGAGCAGTGGGCTGACACCTATTAACAGGCCCAGCGGCACACCGGCGGCGACTGCCAGGCCGAATCCTGTCAAGCCGCGTATAATGGACTGCCGCCCGTGCTCCCACAGCCGGCCGTCAATTGTCAGGGAAGCCACAGAGCGGGCCACCTCGAGGGGGGAGGGCAGTATAACGTGGTTGTAAAAACCTGACGCAACCTGCCATAAAGCTATAAATATGAGCAGACCGAAAAGGGGCGCCAGGCCCCTAGTCAGTGAGGAAAAATTTTTCATCAGGCAGTTTACCCCCCACCATTTCTGGTGAAATATCCAGCAGTCTGGCTAAATATGTGTTTACATCGCCCCTGGCTTGCGCACCTGTGGCGAAAAACAGGTGGGTGCGCTCCATGCTCCGTATAAAAACGGCAGCAGGCATACTCATGTTAGACTCCACCAGGGGAGCGGCCTCAGCGGGGTTGGCCACGGTCCACTCCATGGCGCTTTTATAGGCGTTTTGAAACTCGGTTAACGCTTTGGGATAGGTACGGGCAAAATCGTTCCGGACTACCATCCCGGCCTGGGGCAGGCGTGTGGAATTCCCCTCAAACGTTTGCCAGTCGGCAAAAAAATCTCTGGCCACCATAGACTGGCTGTTTTTCATCAACACCTGGGTTGTCTGGGGCTCGGGCAGAACCGCGTATTTTACTATGCCGTTAATCATCAGCTGGGCAATCTCCGGAGAATTTAGATAAGCCAGCTTGACTTCACCCGCCTGCATGTTGTTCTTATGGATAAAATACTGGGTCAGGACGTCCGGGGTGGAACCCTGGGCGCCTACATAAAGCTCCTTGCCTTTTAGATCCTGCCAGTTTTGCGCCTGCTTATCCGTGGTTACCAAAGACAGGATGCCCCAGGTGCTTACATTGGCCAGCGAAATGTCAGCCTGCTTGTTGTAAAGCTTGGCCGCCACATTTATTGGCAGCACGGTGAAATCAGCTTCACCTTTAACCACACGGGTGGTGGCTTCCTCCACGGACTTGTAAACAATCAGTTCTACTTTTACCCCATTTACCTGGCCGTCTTTTAAAATTTTATACAGCGGCGCCGTGGGAGGCGCCAGAGGCGCCTGCACCACTATTTTTTCAGGTGTTGCGTCAGCCTGCTTTTTGCCTGTCGAATCCCTTGTTGTGCACCCGACTGCCAGTAAAATCACAGCCAGCAGCATTAAAACCAGAGCTTTTATTCCGCGCACCTTAATCCACCCCTTTATTTTTTTAATTCTAATATTCATTTACCCGTAACCGGCGAAGGTTATTAAGAAAATACAAAATCATTTTCTTCACAATTTTATTTTTTCCTTTTTTTTAGCACTATTATAAAAAAATAGTTTATTTAAAGAAGGAATTTTTTAATTATATTGAATTTATTATGGTGAAAAATATAATACCTTATTTAATCAGGGAGAAGAAAACATGGAATTGACGGAAAGGTTTAAAAATTCAGCAGAGGCTATAAGAAATGCCAGGGCTGTGGTGATTACCGCCGGAGCGGGTATGGGTGTGGATTCCGGTTTGCCGGATTTCCGCGGCGACAAGGGCTTCTGGAACGCCTACCCCATGTACGAACGTTTAGGAATAAGCTTTGTCGAGGCAGCCAACCCCATTCACTTTGCCATGGACCCGGCTTTCGGCTGGGGGTTTTACGGCCACCGCGCCGCCCTCTACCGCGACATCTCTCCGCACGCCGGCTTCCAATTGCTGCTTGAATGGATCAATAAACTCAGCCTTGACTATTTTGTGGCTACCTCCAATGTGGACGGCCATTTTCAAAAAGCGGGCTTTGTTGAAGAAAAAATATACGAGGTGCACGGTTCTATCAACTACCTGCAGTGCCTGACGCCGTGCGTCGAAGACATCTGGCCGAACGAAGAGATTATATCGGTAAACCACTCCGACATGCGGGCGGAGTATGTCCCGCGCTGCCCTCACTGCGGCGTAGTAGCCAGGCCCAACATACTGATGTTCGGGGATTTTTCGTGGCTTAGCGCGCGCACTAACCGTCAGGGCGACAGCTTCAGACGTTTTCTTAACCAGCACAGGGATGACCGGCTGGCGGTAATCGAAATCGGCGCCGGCACTGGAGTTCCAACCATCAGAAGGCTGAGCGAGCAACTCGGCAACCAGCGTAATACTACAGTAATCCGGATTAACCCCCGTGAACCACACATTCAATTCCCCCATATTTCACTTCCCTGCGCGGCGCTGGAAGGACTGCGCGGTATAGATAACGCTTTGGATGAGAAATAGACAGTTGGAGGTGATTCTGTGCGGCGTTTTACTGTTTATGCTCCCAATTGTACGAAAGATGATCGAAACGCGTGGGAAGATGTGAGTTTTCAGCTGGTAGAAATGGAAACTGTGTGGGATCCGGAAAAACGGCCCGACGTGGTATTCTGGCGCTGGTCCGGGGATTTTGAGGCAAAGCTGAAGCAGGCAGAAAGCATACTGCCCAAATTATTTGTAATCGTCAGCAGTAATGAACTACCCGTACCTGATACACTTTCCGCTATATATGAGCGGCAGATAATTTGCGGGGAAAGTATCTATTTCACTATAGGCAGTAAAATAGAAGGAAAAGTGTCTGTACCCGACTGGGAAGCCTGCCGCAGCAACGGTCAACTGGCTGAAACTGAACAAATCAAGGCTGTTGCGGGTACCATATACCGTTATTTACTTGAGGACGTATTTCGCGAAACCGCGGAATGGTGCGGTCATATGTCCTCTGTAGTAGGACCGGCTTGACTTGGAGTTTATCTAACCTGATACCCACAGATCCACAAACTCAAACCTCTTGACATCCACCAAACCCATGTCAGTAATTTTTAATTCTGGGATAACCGGAAGTGCCAGAAAAGACAGGGTCATGAAAGGCGACGGCAGAAGGCAGCCTATCTCCTTGGTTGCCGCGTGCAGTTCCAGGTGCTGGGCGGCCACCGTGCGGGCGTCCTGATCGGAAATTAAACCGGCCACCGGCAAAGGCAGTGAGGCAAGTACCCTCCCGCCGGACACAACAGCCAGCCCGCCGCCCGTTTCAGCAACTGTCCTGGCGGCGAGTTCCATATCTCCGGCTGCCAGGCCAACTATAATCAAGTTATGGCTGTCATGCGCCACTGTAGAAGCGATTGCACCGCTTTTCAGCCCGAAACCTCTGACCAGGCCCACTGCCACGTTGCCGTTTTTGCCGTGCCGCTCCACCACCGCCACCCTGGCGATACCCTGCGCGGCAGTCAGTTCGCCTGCCGGCACAAGAACGCCCCTGGTGAGAATCTGGTCCGGCAGAACCTCTATCACCCTGGCCAGGACTTTGCCGGTTGGAATGTTTAATTCCAGCCGGCCCTTCAATTCAGGCAAGCGCACCGTGTTGCGCATACTTGTGTCCTCAGGCATAGGCAGGCCGGCAAGAAGTTTTTTGTCCCGGGCAACCAGTGTGCCCGCTTTAAAAACCATTTCTGCCTGGAAATCTTCAAGGTTGTTTAGAACCACAAGGTCAGCCCGGTAACCGGGGGCAACTGCCCCCAGACCACACAGTTTGTAGTGCCGGGCAGGGTTTATTGTGGCCATCTGTACGGCCATGACCGGATCAAGGCCGCAGGAGACCGCTTTACGCAGAACGAAATCAATTTCCCCCTCGTCAACCAGGTCTGCCGGGCTGCGGTCGTCACAGCCAAAAAGCAGGTTGGGGCAGTTTATCTCCGTAACGACCGGGAGAATTGAGCGTAGATTCCTGGCGGCAGACCCCTCCCGGATAATTATTTTCATGCCCAGGCGAAGCTTTTCCAGGGCTTCTTCCTGGGTTATGCACTCGTGGTCGGTAAGTATACCGGCGCTGATATACGCATTTAGATCCCTGCCGCCCAGCAACGGGGCATGGCCGTCAATTAAAAGGCCGCTCTCACGCGCCGCCCTGATCTTGCCCAGAACTTCCCGATCTTCAAGGTAGACACCTGGAAAATTCATCATTTCAGCAAGTCCGGGGGAGCGGGGGTACTTTTTAAAACACTCCCTGATCTCAGCTTCTCCAACCGATGCTCCCGCTGTTTCCAGGTGAGTGGCCGGCACACAGGAAGGAATCATGTAATAAATATCCAGTGGCAGCCCGCTTGCGGCATTAATCATGTATTCAAGTCCGGCCAGGCCGGTCACATTGACGATCTCATGCGGGTCGGCTACAACCGCCGTTACACCATGCGGGACAACTGCGGCGGCAAAAGCGGCCGGTGTAAGCATGGAGCTTTCAATGTGGATGTGGGCGTCGATCAAACCGGGGATAAGGTATTTCCCCGCCAGATCAAAGATGTCTTCACCCCGGTCATAATCACCCACCCCGGCGATTACACCATCCTTGACCGCCACACTTTGTTTTAAGATCTCCCCGGTAAAAACGTTCACCACCAGGGCGTCTTTTAATAAAATATCCGCCGGGGCGTTGCCCCTGGCCACGTCGATTATGCTTTCAATTTTCATCTGCGGCACCTCAAACTGGGAATGTATATATAAGCTGTTACAAATTTCATCTTTGCTACACTTCAATAGAATTTAGAGGACAGGGGTTTTATAATGAAAAACGGCAAGGATGCCGTAGTCCAGCCGTACTACCGGATTGGCTTCGGTAATAATGTTTGAAACCGCCCACTGCCAGCTGCTCTCCAGGGTGGCTTTGTCCAACGGATATTTAAACCCCCGCAGGTCCACCCCAACCGCCCTTTCACCAAGTGCTATCAAAGAGACCGTGTCCCCGGGGCTGCCCGGAATTACCAGGCGTTCTTCAACAAAGTATACCATCAGGTCCGGTGACTCAAATAATATTTTGATGCCCCGCGCTAAAAAGGACGTAGCGCTGAAAATATTGGAAAGATTGTGATCGAGTCTGGAACCGGTACCGCCCCATATACAAATCTCCTTGCCCCCTTCCCTGGCGGCAAGCTCCAGGGCGATCTGGGTATCTGTAAAGTCTTTCTCCGGTGGGTGGAGTTCAAAAGATACTCCCGCATCCGCCATGTACTTCCGGTCATCTTCACTGATGGAGTCCATATCACCTACAACCCAGCCCGGAACAATACTGAGTTCACGGGCTCTTTTGGCCCCCCCGTCGACGCAGATAATCCTGTCGTACAGGCAGGTCCTGCCCCTGTACCAGTCCAAATCACCGTATGAGCCGTTGGTAATGACCAGAAACTTCATCTTTTGAAACCTCCAGCTGTCAGGGATATTGTTCAGATCGCCAGCGCCTCCATGATCGCGTCCCGGATCACGCCATATTCCGGAACAACTATGGTGCGTCCATGTGACGGCCTGCAAAAAGGCACCTTAATTTCAAGCTTAACAACCGTGGGACATTCCGACAGTACATAAATCTTGTCGCACAGGTAAAGCGCTTCATCAACGTCATGAGTTATAAACATGACAGTAGGATTGATCTGGTTGAACACATCGATCAGCCAGGCCTGCATTTTTCTTTTAGTTATAGCGTCCAAAGAAGCAAAAGGCTCGTCCAGCAGCAGGATGTCGCTTGAAAAAAGATAGGTTCTCAGCATCGCAGCCCTCTGCCTCATCCCACCGGACAGCTGCCTGGGATAATAACTCTCGAAACCTTCCAGCCCAAACTGCTTTAAATGCTTTATGGCCTGGGCGCAGGCCTTTTTTCTGGGCAACCCTTTTAATACTAACGGAATGCTGACATTCTCAAGAATGTTCAGGGAAGGCAGCAGCAAATCCTTCTGACGCATGTAGCTGACCCGCCCGGTTTTGCCCGTGACGTTCAGACCGTCGATCAAAACACTCCCTTGCTCCGGCCGCATCAACCCTGAAATTATATTAAAGAGCGTGCTCTTGCCACAGCCGCTTGGACCGAGGATGCCGACAAAATCCCTGTCGGCAGCTCTTAAATTAATCTCCCCCAGGGTTACAAGGCCGCCCAGGGTCTTGCTGATTCCCTCAACCACAATCTCCGGCAATATTATTTACTCCTTGGGCAAAAATTCATTGGTAAAGGCCTGCTGGTAGTCAAGTGGTTTCTCAATAAGCCCCTGGTTATACATCCAGTCAGCATACTTCTTCCACCTCAACTCCGACATCTGGCCCCATACCGGCGCATCGCCCCTGTATTCTTTGGCCAGGTATTCCTGGCTGGCCAGCACCAAATCCTTGTTTAGCTCGGGAACACTGTCAAGCAGAACCTGTCCGGCTTCCCTCGGTCCACGGATACAATCGGCGTACCCTTTAGCCGTGGCTTTCATAAAAGCGGAAACCAGCGCGGGGTCATTCTTTACGGTGTTGTCACTGGCGATAAGCAACGGGGTATAGAAGTCAAGAGCATCGTTATAATCCCTGAGGCGTATGAAATTGAGTGGTATTCCCTTTTGTTCCGATTCAATACCATTCCATCCCCAGAAGATCCAGCCAAAGTCCACATCTTTCCTGATGCTTGTGAAAAAGTCGGCTGTCCCTATGTTGATCATATCTACTTTCTTGAAGTCGGCGTTTTCCTGATTCATCAGTGCTTTGATCATTTCCTCCTCAGCAGGCGACCCCCAGCCCCCATACTTTTTGCCCTCGAAATCTTTGGGGCTCTTGATGCCCTTCTCCACCGGGGAAGCAAAGCCTGAAGTGTTATGTTGAATCACTGCCGCCAGGGCCTTTACAGGCACCCCCGTGGTACGGGCGATGGTAACCTCCTCCTGATAGCTGAAGCCGAAATCACCCTGGCCCGCCGCCACCAGTTGGGAAGCGCCTCCCTCACTGGGTTGGATGATTTCCACATCCAGACCCTGTTCCTTATAATAGCCGCGCTTTTGCGCCACATACACCCCGGTGTGATTGGTATTCGGCGTCCAGTCCAGGAGAACCTTGATCTTCTTGAGTTGTTCTTGTTTTGGCCCGGTCTCTTTAGCGGCATTGCATCCGATCAAGAGAAGCAATAGGGATGATAACAACGCAACTGCAAACAAACTTTTTTTCATTAACACATTCCCCCCATCAAGATAAATTGTTTAATAAACGCTTACTTTTCGGAAAGCCTGTTCCACGGAATCACGATCCTTTCAATAAAACTTACCAGCGCAAAAAGCGCGGCGCTTAAGACCGTAACCGCCAGGATGGCCGCGAATACACGATCAACCTGAAACGAACGCTGGGAAAGTGTCATGTAGGTGCCAAGGCCTTGTTTAGCCCCCAACCATTCACCAATCACGGCACCCATGACACTGTAGGCCGCGGATATCTTGAGCCCAGAAAAAAAGGCCGGCATCGCCAGTGGCAGTTTGACCATGCGATAAATATTAAGCCTGGTGGCCTGCATAGACCTGAAAAGTTCGAGATAGTCACTGTCAACCGCCGCCAGCCCGCTCAGAAGACTTATGGCTATTGGGAAAAAGCATACCAGGACCACAACAATGATTTTGGGGAGTATCCCGTAGCCGAACCAGATGATAAAGAGCGGGGCAACTGAAACAATCGGTATAGTCTGTGAGGCTACTATCAAAGGATAGACCGCTTTTTTAAACAACGAAATTTCATCCATCAAAAAGGCTACGATAAAAGAAAAAAGTATTGCCACTATAAAGCCGGCCAGGCATTCAAGCAAAGTGCTCTGAGCGTGTTTTGCTATCACCGGCGCGTTTTCAACCAGTGCGCGCATAATCCGCACCGGCCCCGGCAGGATCCATTCCGGGATGGATTTTAACTTTACCGTGTACTCCCACACCACTAAAAGAAAACCGATAAAAACAACCGGGACAAAACTGTCAGCGGTAATTCCGAATTTTTTCATCAATAGTAACACCACCGGTTTTATAATCTATCTTTACCACCGATATAATCCGGGATGCGCCATGTTTTATACATAT
>JBAZQW010000044.1:0-12720 GCA_041645005.1 Desulfotomaculaceae bacterium
CATGCGGGATAGCAGGGTTGGAGCTTTTGGAGTCACCGGTGTGGTGTGCCTGCTGTTGCTTAAGTACAGCTTGTTTCTAGGAATTCCCGATCAGGTTTTGTGGAAGGTTCTTCTGGTAGTCCCGGCCATAAGCCGTTGGGGCATGTGCTATGCTGTCATTGCCTTTCCGTATGTGCGCCAGGAAGGACTGGGGAGAATTTATAAACTGCACAGCGGTATGAAACAACTGATCTGGGCTACTGTCATAGCCGCTCTTATAGCAGGATTTACCCTGGGTGTGTACGGGGTCTGGTTATTAGCCCTGGGAGGTGTCATCACCTATCTGGCGGGACACCGGATAACCAAAGAGCTGGGAGGGCTTACAGGTGATATTTACGGACTTATCAATGAGCTGCTTGAAGTAATCCTTCTTTTCGCTGTTTATCCTTTTCTGGAAATGCAGAAATTTCTTTAAGATAGGAGTTTTGACATTTGCCGTTGCTGGAACACATTCACGGGGGAAATGTTGCCCGCGCATCCCTGAAATATGGCATACCTGAAGAAGAATTAGTTGATTTCAGTGCCAATATTAATCCTCTGGGACCGTCACGGAGGATTAACCAGGCTATAAAAAATAAACTGGGTTTGATCAGCAGCTACCCGGATCCGGAGTGCGGGGAACTAAAAACCGCTTTATCAGACTATCTGGGCATTGACAGGGAATACCTTTTAATGGGAAACGGGGCAGCGGAACTGATTTACCTGTTCGTTCGCGTTGCCGGGTGCAGGAGAGCTTTGATCCCAGTCCCCACTTTTTGTGAGTACAGTCTTTCGGTTCTCAGCCAGGGAGGCGAAGTTATTAAGGTCGCCATGGATGAAAAAAGTGATTTCAGCCTGCCAGTTGCTGAAATAATAAGACTCATACCGCAGGTGGACCTGATTTTTCTTTGCAGCCCCAATAATCCGACCGGAAAACTGGTGGACAGGGAAACCATAGAACTCATTCTTGACAGATCCTTGTCGCACGGGGTTATGGTACTGGTGGACGAGGCATTTATGGATTTTGTGCCGCAGAGGTTGTCTTATACGATGATGCCGCAGGTGGGGCGCACCAGCAATCTGGTTGTGCTTTACTCCCTGACCAAGTTTTTTGGCATACCTGGTTTGCGGCTCGGGGCAATCGCGGCCCCATCTGATCTGATAAAACGGATGAACGATGCGAAAGATCCCTGGAATGTTAATGTCCTGGCTCAGGTTGCAGGTATTGAGGGACTGCGGGACCAGGAGCACATGCAAAGCACTAACAGGTTGGTCAACCGGGAGAAAAAGTATCTTTTTGATAGCCTGCGAGGAATTCCGGGTGTAAGACCGATTGCGGGGGCGGCTAATTTTATCCTGGTTGACATTTCCGGGAGCGGCCTGACCTCCGGTGAACTGACAGATCTGCTGGGCAGGCGCAAGGTTATGGTCAGGGATTGCCATAGTTTTACCGGGCTTGCAGAGCGTTATTTAAGACTGGCGGTTAAAACAAGAACGGAAAACGAGCTGCTTCTAACTGTTCTAAAGGAGATACTGGGGGGAAAGGAATAATGAGCTGCCGTATCTATCTGGTAAGGCATGGTGAAACTGAGTGGAATACAACAATGCGGTATCAGGGCCACACGGATATTCCTTTGTCCGATAAAGGTCGCCTGCAGGCCCAACTTCTCGGGAAGCGTCTGGCTGCGGAGAAGTTTGGAGGCTTTTTTACCAGTGACCTGAAAAGGGCGCATGAAACCGCTGAGATTATTTCATATTTTCACGGGCTGGAAATAAAAACCCTCCCTGCGCTAAGAGAATTGAATTTTGGCTTATGGGAAGGTCTGAGCGTGAAAGAAATTAAAGAGTCATTTCCAGTAGAGGTCAAGCAGTGGTGGGAAAAACCTCTGTTAACCAGAATACCCGGCGGAGAGACCTTAAATGAGATGGCCAACAGGACAGTCGCGGCTGTTAAACAAATCGTGGAGCGTCACAGTGGGGATAATATAGTTATAGTGTCTCACGGTGGAGTTATCCGCAGCATAGTAGGCACTGTGCTCGGAATGGATTTAAATAAATTCTGGCGTCTTCGTCTGGATAACGCCTGTCTTAATATAATCGATTTCCCGGAGTGGGAAAAGGGGATTCTGATGCTCTTCAATGACTGTTCCCACCTTAAGGCCGCAACGGACTGCCCACAGGGCGCCACTGGACGTTAGTCGTCAATAGCTTGTTGGCGCTGTCTTTTTAACAAAAACAGGGTAGGGACGTCAGGCTAATTGATGAAATGGATGACGCTAAAAGGGGGGAAAGGAACTAGGTTCTGAGTGCGAGTCGAAGGCCAGGCTGTATACGGTATTAATTGTCCCTCGTCGGGTAGAATACCTAATAACGGGGGTGTTTTTATGGATCAGAGCGATTCTTTTACTGTGAGCAGGGTTCCCTGGAGTTCAGAGCCAAGTCTGAAAGAAATGGCTGATGAAGTAGGGGTGAATGTGGATCGACTCATAGATGGTATAGAAAAAGACATAACTGATTCGGAAATGGCGCAGGAGTTTAATGTGCCGGAAAAATTAGTCTATCATTTGAGGGATCACTTCTACACGCACGGCCTTGATTCAGTTCTGGGACAGGACTAAAAGAGGGCGAAACGTTCTATGATTTAGACAAAGTCGTCCATGGTGTTGACCTTTGCAGCTTTGCTTAGTTCACTGTCGATGCTCCATAACTGAGCAGTTGGTTTCAACACCATGATATATTTTTGTCGGCAGTCTGAGAGGGCGAGACGCTCTCTTTTTTTTGTATGCTGTTCTTTTATATAAAATTTTACTATGGATTTTAGAACTAAATTGCTTGTACATCCTCTTAAAACATGTGCTATAATTAACAAATATAATCTTGCGAAATTTACTTTTGGGGAGGGAAAGACAGTGTGGCCGGAAAAATTTGAACGTGTCGGTCTTACTTTTGATGATGTCATGGTTATTCCAGCGGCTACCGAAATCCTGCCCAGGGACGTGGTAACTTCCACCAGCCTTACTAAAAATATCAAACTTAGCATTCCACTTATGAGCGCTGGTATGGATACTGTTACGGAATCAAGAATGGCCATTGCCATAGCCCGTGAGGGTGGAATAGGGGTCATCCATAAGAATATGACCATTGAGCGCCAGGCCCTTGAAGTTGATCGAGTTAAGCGTTCGGAACACGGCGTAATCTCAAATCCTATTTATCTTTCTCCCGACAATTTTGTGCATGAGGCGCTGGTTCTAATGGAAAGATACAGGATTTCCGGTGTGCCTGTTACCGTCGAGGGAAAGCTTGTGGGAATCCTTACCAACCGCGACCTCCGCTTTGAGCGGGATTTCACCAAAAGAATTGGTGAAGTGATGACCAAAGAAAACCTGGTTACAGCGCCGGTTGGTACTAATCAGGACCAGGCCAAGGAGATTCTCAAGCATTACAAGATAGAAAAACTGCCTATTGTGGATGAAAATTTCATGCTGCGAGGGCTTATTACCATAAAGGATATTGAAAAAACGCGCCAGTATCCAAACTCGTCCAAGGACAAGGGAGGTCGCCTTTTATCAGCGGCAGCGGTGGGAGTCACCTCGGACAGTATGATCAGAGTGGAAGCGCTGATCAACGCTAATGTTGACGTTATTGTAGTGGACACTGCCCACGGGCAGTCCAGGGGTGTACTGGATCTGGTGTCAGAGATTAAAGGGAAATATTATGAGGTTGCTGTTATAGCCGGTAATGTAGCCACTGCCGCAGGGACGGGAGATCTAATCAAAGCGGGTGCTGACGCGGTTAAAGTCGGGATAGGGCCTGGCTCAATCTGTACTACCAGGGTAATAGCCGGCATTGGTGTGCCTCAGATAACAGCTATATATGACTGTGCTGAAGAAGCCAGTAAGTACGGCGTACCAATAATTGCCGATGGAGGCATTAAATATTCAGGTGACATAACCAAGGCAATCGCCGCAGGGGCTGACGTGGTCATGCTGGGAAGCCTGCTGGCAGGCACTGAAGAAAGCCCCGGGGATATAGAAATTTACCAGGGCCGCAGCTACAAGGTATACCGCGGCATGGGTTCCCTGGCAGCCATGAAGGAAGGAAGCAGGGACCGTTATTTTCAGGATGAGGCTGAAAGCGATAACAAACTGGTGCCCGAGGGAGTAGAAGGACGCGTACCATTTAAGGGTTCTCTGGCAGAAACTGTCTATCAGTTAATTGGTGGATTGAGGGCCGGCATGGGTTATGCTGGTACAACCAACATCTTTGATCTTAAAACTAAAACAAGTTTTATGCGCTGTACGGCTGCCGGACTTAAGGAAAGTCACCCTCACGATGTAACGGTCACCAAAGAAGCTCCAAATTACAGTTTTAAATAAAAACTATACCAAGCGACTAAAAGATATAAAAAGCCTGCAACTCACAGTGTTGCAGGCTTTTTAATGGATTCCGGCGCCTTCAAAAAGCATATTTTCAAACATTTTAACATCTTTATCTTTAATATTTTTCCCTATACGGGCCATAAAAACGTTGGCTGGGTTTTCCGTGACATCAGGGTCATCGGTTGCCCGCCTTTTAAGGTCATTTGTGCCAAAAAGCTTCTCCAGCATTTTTTGGTAATTAAACAACCCCAGTCCGCTTCTCTCTAAATCCCAGTGCCAGCAGAACTCAGTGGTGATTACAATAAAATCTTCCATAACAGGGTTGCTGAAGCCCTCCCTGAGCAGGCGTTCCGCTAAGCCGCGTTTGCGCCACTGAGGGCTGATTTCTATGGCGCCCAATTCTAATATGTTTGGGTGTCTGCTCCACCTGCTGTAACCTTCTGGGTAGTGGAAAGTTACGTAACCGATGATTTCACGAAATTGCCTGGCAATATAAATCATACCTTCCGGCAGGTCCGCTATTTCAATTAAAGCTTCTTTCTGGGCCGCAGGGCGACGAAAATTTTTCAGCTCATCATTTATACGCAATGTTTTCAGGTTCTCGGCCGATACCGGGCCTTCTACGACAATCTTTTCACGGGGGGTTTCAATAATGTCAACTTCACAGTAGGTACTGCTCATCAGAACACCCCTCTATAAGGATTAGGCAAAATCAACTTGAACAATTTTACCACTCAGACGCTCATGGCGACCGTTCGCAACATGATATTGTATTAAAAGCAGACCAAAACTAACCATTCAAACATCATTAACAACCATTCGAATCTAGATATCAACCATTTAACATTATTATATGGCATGAAGGTATCTTTAATCAAGAAAAATATACCTTCCTTAGCGGTAATTATATTTAAAAAATTTTGTTGAAATATAGCAGAATAAAATTACAAATATTGTTTTGGAAAATAAAGGATATTAAGCAACCATAAATGAATTTATATTTAGGACTTATCACATGGCAAGGATGGTGAATGGTCAAAATGGGTGGGAAACTGAATTCCTTGACTGACGTTTTAAAGAAAACGCTCTTTTTCTTCGAGGCCTTATCAGTGGCAGAGCTTGCTCCTCACGTTCAGAGAAAAATGCTGAAGGATTATTCCCTGCCGCAGGTTGAGGAAAGAGTTAACCTTTGCCTTAATCAAAACCCATGCTTTTACAAAGAAAAAGAGAATTGGCGTTTGGACCTGGAGGGGAACAAAGAGAACGATCAATTTTATTCCCTGCTTCTTAAGAAAGGCCAGGCTTTAAACCTGCGCGAAATTTTAAAAACCGCTAATTCGAAGAAGAAGAAAGCAAAAAAATTTCTTTCGGAGGAAGCTTGTCTTATTTCCGACGGCAGGTTTATTCAGTTGAACAACGGTTTTTGGGGGTTAACTGAATGGGAGGTTGAAACAAGCCATTATTCTTTAAAAAACCTCTTGATCAAGGCCATGAAAATTCATCCGGGAGGCCTATCCATACAACAGCTGCACCAGTTAATTAACTCCTGGCGTTCAACAGATCTTAAAACAATTGAAGGTGTATTAAAAAAATTACCTTATTTTGAAATAGCGGGGGAGGGCGTTTGGGGGTATAACCCCACGGCCCGTGTAATGTATGAAGACCTGTTGAAAAAGTTCCTGATTATTGTAGGCAGGCAAAAATCACGCTGGCATTATGACAGAACAAGATGGAAAAATATGCTGGAAACAATGCAAAAGAATTTTCAGGAAGCTGCCTCCGGACAAAGAGAGGCTGCAGCGGCGCTAGCGGAAAGGATGGAACTTGCTGGGCAGCATGAATACTTGCTGACTCAGATGGCCGAAAAAGACCTGCTGCTTTCACTTCGCAAAAGAGAGATCCTGCGATACAGGGAACACCTGGCAAAACTCGAGGCAAAAGCCAACAGCATCTTATACCAGTGTCGTCTTTGGGTAAAGAGAAGTAAAGAATTTCAGGCTGAAGCCGGCAGGCTCAAGGAAATACAGGCAAAGAATCATGGCAATCTGGAAGGTTTATTTGCCAAGCTACAGCATTATAAGGATAAAGACAGGGAAAACAAAATAAAGTTTTCCGAATCAAAAGAACAGCACAGCACAAAAGTTGCTGAACTGCAAACGGAAATCGTTGAGCTGAAACAAAAAATGGAAAGGGAAAGATCCTCTGTTGCCGTTTGTGAAAGAAAACTGCTGGAGGAAATCAGCGCACTGAGCAACGACTTGAAGAAGTCCCTGAAGACGGAAGAAGAGATGCAGCGTTCATATTTAATGGCTCAGCAGGAATTAGCAGCTACACAGGAGGGTTGCAAGCGTCTTGAAAGATACATGAAAAACCCCCTGGTAATATTGGTTTTAAAAATTAGTTCTTTCTTTAAAAGATATTCAAAGCAGTCAATTTAGCTTCTTACCCCCCCAGAACGAAAAACATCAAAAAGACCCGGCAAAAGACAAGCCGGGTCTTTTTGGCTGTACCGTAAACCAGTGTTAAGCATAGCGAAGGGGCTGCACGTATTATGCAGCCCCTGTCTATGTGTACTCTTTTACCTGCTTTTATTATTCTGAGCAAGCTGCAAGGCGGAAGCTACCAGTTGACGGAGCAAACGCGATTGTTCCTCTGGCAGCATCTGGTCAGCTGCTCCTAAACTTTTGTTTAACAACTCCAATACTTCCTCACGACTCGCTCCGGCAGCCATGGGATTTGAACCGAACCTCTTTAAGATTTCTTCAGCAAATGCAGTGACATTTTTCATATCAATTGGTGGCTGCGACATAATGTTACCCCCTCTCTTTTTATTAAGATATGATGTGAATTTATTTTTGGTACTAATAATCACCAGGAAACTCCAGGCATATAATTTTATAATCCAAGGAAAGGAGGAAGTGATAATGACTAACCCTTATATATTTACACTAAGCGAATCTTTAAATATTCTGGTCGAAAAGACAGACAAAATACTACAGAACAAGCCATGGAACCCAGAACAAGAAGCTCGTTTGATGTCTGGGTTAGAGCGTCTGATAGAGGTTGTAAACCACATCGAGCGGCAACAAAAAGCCGAATTCTGCCTGGTAGAAAAGGTTGAAGAAACTGTGACTAGATTTAATAAAGTTCTAACAATACAAAACCGGGCAGAAGGCGGTATAAAGGGGGAATTTGTAGAGAATATTGAGCGTGTTGCCAGAAACGTTAAGATTGTTGGACAGGCAGCTGAGTTTATTGCTGAAAGCATGCAGGTAATCAGTAACGCTTACCGGCAAAAAAAAGCTGCTAAGACAAACACTGAAAACGGAGATACAAAAACAGATGAAGTCGACCTGACCGGAATACTGACTCAGTTGAATAGCCTGATCGAGACCAAGGTAAAGGTGTATGCTTCCGAGGGAGCCCAGGTCTTTCCGGACGGAAAAAACGGATAATTCATGAGAGGGGTATTATCTATTTACACATAGCTTAGATTATTTATGTAATATTTTACCTATATTGGTGACCACTAGCTTTGTTAGCGCATATTGTATATTAGGATAACTGAAAGGGGGATAAAAAATGGCTGACGTACTGGAAAGCGTTAAGGATTTGGTTAAGATTAGTTCAGGTGGCCACCCAATTCTTATTTTCCTTGGGGCTCTTCTCTTCTTAATGGGTTTAGCGGTTATAGGCTGCAACGCTTTGGTAGGTACCATCCTTATCCTTGCCGGGATACTTCTCATTTTCTTCTAGAACAACCCTGGCGGAGTAGGGGCTGCACTTTATGTGCAGTCCCTTACTTCAACAAAAAACTCACCTTGTGAACAATCCCATCAGAGTTTTCATATTATAACTAGAGTATTATATAAAGAGGAGGAATGGTAATGGTGAATTCTTCTACCTCCCAAATAAATGAAACGATTGACAGTCTGGTAGAAAAAGCGGAACAAATGCTGCAGGCCAGATCCTGGAACGTAGAACAGGAAGAACATTTTGAAGCTAGCTTTAAACGGCTGAATGAAGTCTTAACCTACCTTGAACAGCAGCGGAAGATAGAATCACGTATGGCTTATAAACTGGAAAAAAGTATGGCCAGATTAAATAAAGAATTGAAGAAACATGAACAGTCTGAAGAAAACATCAAAGGAGAAACAGCAGATAACATCGAGCGTTTGGCAAGGAACATTAAGGTTATCGGGCAGGTAATCGAAATTGTTACTGAAAGCTTGGGCGTAATCAGCAAAAGGTACCGGGATAAGACAGAAACTCCTACCCCAGAGAGCGGTGAAGAAAAAAGCAACACTGTTGACCTGTCCGGGATAATGAAGAATTTGAATGACATAGTAAAGTCTACGGTTGAGACGCACAAATCTTCTGGCGAAGAACAGGCAGTTTCAGCCGATCTTTCTTATGATCCTGAGGCGAAACCCGTGGGTGATAATAAGGGCGCCCATATGGATCATGAATAAGGTTGGAGGGATTCAGTATGGAAGCCTTGTGGCTCCACCAACCGAATGCCGGACGAAATGAAAGAATTATACTTTTTGGTATAGCGGGCGCCATACAAGGTAATTTAATTCACCCGTACTGTCACTACCTGCTATATCATACCGGTGCACAGAATATACGCCCGCTGCCACTCATCAACGGGGTTTTGTGCACCCTGCCGGAAGAAAAGACCGTTACCATGCTGGCAAGAAACGCTTATATTCATTCTGTGGAAGAGAACTCCGCAGTTCGACTATTACCGTTTTTTAATGAAAACCATCATAACCTGAACGACCCACCTATTAAAACTAATACGATTAAATTTGAGAAGGGATATCAGTTAATTCCATGGGGTATAGGTCGAATCGGAGCAAATCTTGTATGGCGACAATCCCGTGGGAAAGAAGTTAAAATAGCCATTATCGATACTGGTGTTGATTTCTCTCACCCCGACTTAGCCGATAATGTGCGGACTGGGATAAATCTATTAAACCCACAGTTGCTGGCTGGAGACGACCATGGCCACGGTACTCATGTTGCAGGTATCATAGCCGCTGTTGATAACGATGCCGGTGTGGTTGGCATAGCCTCTGACGCTAGTCTGTATCCTGTTAAAGCCTTAAACCTAAGGGGTGAGGGCTCCCTTGCTGATGTAATCCGTGCTTTGGATTGGTGTGTAGAACAGCGTATGGATGTAGTCAATATGAGTTTCGGTATAGATAGACCAAGTCAGGCGCTACATACCGCAATCAGTCGTGCAGTACAGGCTGGCTGTATGGTGGTGGCTGCAGCCGGGAACCATGGTATAAATAGTTATCCAGCTGCTTATAATGAGGTCATTGCTGTGGGGGCTGCAGATGAATACGACAACATCGCATGGTTTAGCAGTCGTGGTCCGGAGGTAAAGCTGGTTGCTCCGGGAACAAAAGTAATATCCACATCAACTGGTAATAGTTACTTGCGTCTTAATGGTACATCTATGGCGGCTGCACACGTAAGCGGCGCGATAGCCATTTTATTGAAAGCATTAAAAAGGAGCAGTAAGGAAGCAGTTTTAAAATATATTCTAAAAAGTGCCGAAGTACTACCTGGATTCAGTGATGAAGAACAGGGAGCAGGAATGTTGCGAGTTGACCGTGCATTGTCAGAACTGGACGGAAAAGTTGACTTCCGAGCTTATAGACGTATAGGGTAATTTATTGAGAAAGCACCTTCTATAAGATTAAAATGCTCTTATTGGGCATGACTTAACTGCATTTTACCCCTGATAGACTTCTTAGGTATTCTAATCGTTTGTAAAGTTAGCGGAACTCTTTTGTTGCTATTTGAGGGTGCAGCAAAATTAGCCGCTTTTTTACTTATTATCACGGATCCTTCATTTTTTGAATAAAACAATTTTAAATTAAACAAAATATAAGTTACTTGCGGCTATAGAAGGGGGAGGGACGTTGATTTATTTTGACAGCGCGGCTACTACCTGGCCAAAACCCGCAGAAGTGTGGGAGGCAATGGAGCACTGCCTGAAATCTGCCGGTGCGAACCCGGGCAGATCGGGACATCAAATGTCCATCAAGGCGGGCAAGTTGGTGGACGAGACGAGGGAACTGCTGGCCACGCTTTTTAACATAACAAACCCGGATCGGATTATTTTTACTATTAATGCTACTGAGGCTTTAAACCTGGGTATTAAGGGACTGCTTAAACCGGGCGATCATGCTGTAACCAGTTCCATGGAGCACAATTCGGTGACGCGTCCTTTATATGTTCTGCAGAGTAAAGGAATTGAGGTAACCAAGGTTTCCTGCGCCGGGGACGGCAGCATTAAAGTGGAAGATTTAGAAAAGGCGATCAGGCCGAATACCACTGCCATAGTGATAACCCACGCTTCAAATGTCACCGGGACATTAATGCCAATAGCGGAAATAGGGCGACTCGCCAAGAAAAAGGGGCTGTATTTTATTGTAGACGCTGCCCAAACGGCAGGGGTTTTTAATATTAACGTCTCTTTCATGAACATACACCTTCTTGCTTTTCCGGGTCATAAAGGTCTTTATGGACCCACGGGCACAGGCGGCCTGTACATAGCCGAAGGTTTAGAATTAACGCCTTTAAAAGAAGGGGGTACCGGCAGCATGTCGGAAGTTCCGGGCCAACCGGAAATCATGCCTGAGCGTTATGAAAGCGGCACTCTAAATTCTGTTGGCATAGCTGGTCTGGCGGCGGGACTTAAGTTCATTAGAAGTGAAGGCACAGAAAAAATCAGGCAGCATGAGATGGAATTAACCCATCGTTTTCTGAAGGGCGCAGAAAAAATAGAGGGGCTGACCTTGTACGGTCCTCAGGAAATTTATGAACGAGCGCCTGTGGTATCGTTCAGCCTGGCGGGAAAGGCAACAGGCATGGTGGGCACAGTTCTGGATAAACAATACAATATCGCCTGCCGGGCGGGCCTTCATTGTGCGCCGGACGCCCACAGGACACTGGGTACCTTTGATCAGAAATTGGTACGCTTCAGTTTTTCTTATTTCAATAAAGAAGAAGAGGTAGATTACGCCATACGAACTTTAGCCGAAATAGCGGCCATACCGCCGGAAAAGTTCAATAAAAGTGAAGACGGATCCTGCGGCTGTTAAACTGTTAGAACTCAATTCCTTCCCTGGCCTCAACACCGTGGTAATACGGGTGATTAACCAGGGTAACATCGCTTACCACATCACCAAGTTCAAGTATTTCCTTTGGCGCGTAGCGTCCGGTTAGGACAAGCTCCATTTCAGCAGGCTTGTTTTTAATCAGCTCTACGACATCGCTAAGAGGTATTAAATTAAAATCTAAAGCTACGTTGACCTCATCAAGGATTAGCATATGGTATTTGTTTTCTTCAATCACTTTTTTAGCAATTTTTAGACCTTCCACAGCCAGATTGATGTCAACCTGGGCCGGGTTTTCCTTGCTGACAAAAGTCTCCAGCCCCGATTGAACTATGGTAAGGTCGGGCAGGTATTTTTCCGCTGCAATGATTTCGCCATAATTTTTACTGCCTTTCATAAACTGCAGCATAAAAACATTATGTCCATGTCCAATGGCGCGCAAGGCCAGTCCAAGCGCCGCTGTTGTCTTGCCTTTACCATTGCCCGTGTAAACGTGTACTAAACCTTTTCTTTTAGCACTGTCATTTTTCATTTGTTTCCTCCTACTATATCCCATTTTGCGCAGCGAGATCCCCAGCGGCCAATTACCTTGCCTCCCTCGAAAATCTCCACCACTTCACATACATTGGAACAGCCGTCGCATTCAAAACTACCGGTCCGGTAAGGCAAAGCGGTTATCTTAAAACCTTTAAAGCTTGTCTCACCTTTCCTGGCCACTTCTTCACAGGCTATCTGAGCAGCCCCGATGGCGCCCATGATATTGAAATATTCTGGTATTATTATTGGCAATTCCAGCGCTTTTTCAAAAGCAGCTTTAATGCCTACGTTAGCCGCCACACCCCCCTGGAAGGCGATGGGAGGCAGTATCTCCTTTCCTTTTCCCACATTATTAAGGTAGTTCCGTACCAAAGCTTCACACAGACCGTAGATGATGTCTGGAATTTGATGACCCATCTGTTGTTTATGGATCATGTCCGACTCCGCGAAAACGGTACAGCGTCCCGCAATCCTTACCTGGGACCTTGACTGAAGCGCCAGTTCGCCAAATTGTGATATGGGAATATTTAAACGCGATGCCTGTTGATCAAGAAAAGAACCTGTACCGGCGGCACAGACAGTATTCATGGCGAAGTCAGTGACAATACCATGCCTCAGGATAATGATCTTGGAATCCTGGCCGCCTA
>JBAZQW010000045.1:0-12634 GCA_041645005.1 Desulfotomaculaceae bacterium
TTAGCTGGATAGACCGTGCAATTTCTAAAAACATAAAACCATTAGCAGTTGCTGCCGGTAAGAACGACAGGTATCAGCATCTACGCCGAACACTTAGTGTTCTGATTACCTATCTGTTTTTTCTGTCTGTGCTGGTTTTGCTCGTTTATAGCCTATACGTATTGATTAGCGGCTCCTTACCCAGACAGCTTGATTTGAACAGCATGATACTGGCCATCGGCAATTATACACAGAGCTATAATGAACTATTTAACCGGTTGATTACTTCTCTGCAAACGGCTGGATTGTCTGAGAATCTCAAAAGCCACTTATTAGGATTAGTCCAAGTCGCCCAAAACTTTATTGGCAATGCCGTTGCAGGTTTGTTTTCTTCACTCCAGCAATTTGGGAATAATCTTCTGGATATTCTGCTGGGCTTCGTGATCGCTTTTTACCTTTTGAAGGACATCGAATATTTCAAAAACCTGTATCACGGGTGCACCGAGCTACTCTTTAATCGCAGCCATAATGAAAAACTGTCCGGCTTCCTGACTGAGGTTAACGGGGTGGTTGCTAACTTCATACGGGGTCAGCTACTGGTCGCCTTGATTGTAGGAATTGCCAGCTCTATTGCCTTATATCTGGTTGGACTGGATTATGCCGTTCTGGTTGGCATGACCGCCGGTCTGTGCGATATCATTCCATATTTTGGCCCCGTCGTTGGTTCTCTCATAGCCGTAATTGTGGCCCTGGTGACTGGCAGTCCCCTGAAGGCACTTTTAGCAGTCGTTGCCCTTTTAGTGGTGCAGCAGTTAGAAGGCAACATCATTTCTCCCAAAATCATTGGGGACAGAGTTGGACTACATCCGGTATTTATCATATTAGCCATCGTCATCGGAGGTAGTTTCTTTGGGTTGGTGGGGATGTTGTTAGCAGTGCCGACGGCTGGTATTATCAAGTTGATACTGATCCGATATAAAGATGCCTATTTCGGCGCCTCGGAGCCAGCCGTTCCAGAAGAAGAGAGCCATTACTCATAATCGGGTCTGGGGGAACATATCCACCGGCTGTGCTGTCAACAACCCCGTCCCCCTGACACCTTTGTAATAATATTATCTTGCTGACTCATATTTTCCACCTCTTCAGCCACTATTCTGTCAATATTATATCCCATCTATTTGCGGAATCAAACAGCATGTTTGTTCAATAACCACTTAAATTGCAGCTTGTTTTGCTGAATCTAAAGCAGGTCCCGCACCTGATAAACGCAGCGGCAAGCCGGGCTGTGGGAGCAAACTGCCAGGGGCCCGCGTTTTGACGGAACTACCTTTAAAAGGTGGCCGGCCGGGCAGGTTAGCCCGGCTGCAGCCAGGTAGCCTTCTATAATCTCCAAAGTGAGCTGGGCAGCCGGAAGATTGCAGCGCGGGTAAGCGGTGCAGCCCAGGAAATGGCCACCGTCAGTTCCCGTACGCACAGTCAGCGAGGCGTCGCAGCGGGGGCAGGTAAGCTGGTTTTCCACATACGCCTGCAGCCCGGCGAAACATCCCCTGCCAATTCCCCTGCGCAGGTCCATCTCCAGCAGATAGAGCAAAGTGCGGCACACCCTTTCCCCCGCTACCCGGACGCTGCAGCGGTCCACTTTGCCGTCTCCCGGCCAGGGACTGCCATACCAAAAGATGTCCCGGTCCACCGCTGTCAACGGCGTATGTGCGGCAGTATACCTCACGGTATATGGCTGCAGTTCAGGAGGAAAAAGTGACGGCCGACCGGCGCGCAGGGAAAGGCGGGCGCCGCCCGCTTGCGCCTGCCGCAGGGCACGCGCTACCAGTCGCTCCGGCGGGCCGGATGCGGCCGGCCAATCCACCTGGACGGACGCCGCATGGCGGACGTCAGCCTCCCAGGCTGCCAGGGCTGGCCGGCGGTCGGCGTGCCATTCCATTTCCATTTCTTCGCCCACCAGGCGGTCGGGCAGGCCGGCCAGAAGTTCTCTGCCCCCGATTACCCGGCCGTTTTCCCGGATAAAGCGAAAAAGCCGGCACACGGCAGAGTCGCCGGGCAGCCTGCTCTCCAGAAAATCGCGGCGGGCCAGGACGAAAAGCTTGCCCCGCGCCCTGGTGACGGCAACGTTAACCAGCCGCTGCCCCACGCTCCCTTCCCTGCGGGCAAGGAGACCGCCGGGGCCTCGCTGGGGAAAGGAATCCACCAGGTCCAGCACCACCGCGTCCTGCTCCGCTCCCTGAAAGCGATGGACCGTGGCGGCCACCAGGCCGGCAGCCTCGGAGCGGGCGCCGGCAGCGCCTAAAAGTCCTGCCGTCAACGCGTTTAGCAGCCTGGCCTGGGCAGCATAGGGCGTGAGCAGGCCCACCGTGAGGCCGCCCAGCCAGCAGCCGGCCGCGCTCATCCTCCAACTCCCTGAGCTGCTCCCACATTTCCGGACGGCCGGTGGCGGCCAGGCTGGAGGCCAGCAGGCCGCTTTGCCGCAGCGCCGGCAGCCTGGCCCAGCCGTAACGTACCACCAGGCCGGAAGAAGCCGGCACCCCGATCCGGGCTGCCGCCCGCAGCACCGCGCCGTCCACGGCCACATTAGCATGGGAAAGGATACAATTAACACCCAATTAAGGCTGTTTTTTGTGTTCAGTAACACCAAGATGATTTTTTAATGCAGATTGAAGAATATGAGAAAAATTGACCTTTTCACGTTCAGCTAGATCATTAAGCCATTTAGGAATAGTGAGGGTTTTTTTGATTGCTTTATTGTCTATATTTTCTCTAAATGCCGGCATCCAGACATCAATCAGGACTACTGTCTGGTTAGGTTCAAGATGAAACTTCTCTATAGGTGTAGGATCAGGGATAATATCCCTATCGTTTTCCATGCTCCAAAGGTGGAGACCAAGAGCTTCTTTAGCGTTCTTAAATGCCTCTTCTGTCTTCCTGGCGCAAGGTAAGCAACCGGGAATGTCAGGAAATTCAATCGAAATTCCATCTTCAGCATAGTCGAATATTGCAGGATAGATATATCTTTCTTTAAACATATTAATAATTCTCCTTTCTTATATTATGTTGATTCGTGCTTGTTTAAATATGCTTCTTACCGTTTTAATTGGTATATCTTTTACTGGGTGGGTTACTGTTACTTTACTGGATTTGGTAGGGTGTTTGAAGTGATGGTGATCACCTTCAGTTGCAACATGATACCATCCGTCTTCGGTTATTATTTGAATTATTTCTCTGGATGAGTAACTTTTCATGCTTTTTACCCTCCCTACATCAACAATAACACGTATAAATATACGTGTCAATACTAATCAAGTAACGTCGATTCCCCCGCCCCATCATTGCCGGCATAGGTATTGGGATCATCCTTTTTGCCGTGGTCTGGTTGAACCGCCCATTACAACTTTCGCACACTGACCCGTTACAGCCGCTCCCGGCGGCCAGTGGCTGGCGTTTATTTGCGAAGGTAATTGAAAAGAAAAAAGTCCTGTTCAAAGGAACTGACAGGTTCAACACAACCAACCATAATGGTCATGTGGCAAAATCAATTCGCCCTGTAGAATGGGCACGATTCCTTGACTCATTGCATGAAATAGTAAAGGACCTATAACCGGACTGACTCACTTGACTCAATAACTCATACGCTACGGAGTCTTCAATGTCCTATCGTGTTCTCCAATATTTCGGAGCAGGATACCGTCTTCAACGTATTGCCAGGTCATACGGATGTCCATGGTAATACTTGTTTCAAAAATATTCTCCTGTCCCCGGACTTTCTTTGTGCGAACCGAAGGATGCCGGGGACCCTGAAAAAGCAGATATTTTAAGAGTGTTACACGGGGCAAGAGATTATCCTGAATTGTCTTCACGGATTTCTGATAAAGAAACTGGCAAGTAAATAAACAACTAGCATAAGATAACCCACAGGACTTATTGCCTGTGGGATTTTTATTGCGAGCATTGAAACTTATACACTAATAACTCAGAAATAAACTAAAAAAGCACTACTCTATCCTGAAGATAACGTTCTGGGCTGCCTTTATAAATGTAGCTGCGAATTTATATCGCTTTCTTTAATTGATCGAGAATAGACTAAAATAGATTGGTTCTATTCTTCGTAGGGGATACCGAATAGGGGTTGCAACCAGTTTTGTCGTCCGTGCAGCACTCTGGCGATTACAATGCGATCCTCCAACACCCGGTAAAAAACAATGTACGGGTTTACTACAATATGTCTGTATCCACGTTGCGCACCGGGTGTGTCTTCTTCGGGGATGACCGGCCCCATTTCCGGAAAGTCTGGCAGCTTCTTGATACCCTCATAGATGCGCAACCTCAATTTCTCTGCTGTTTGTTTGCTGTCCTGGGAGATGTAGACAAACATGCTGTCAATGTCGTAATAGGCAGCTTCGGATAGTTCGATTCTCTTACGCATTGTCTATCCTCTTTTTTATTGCTGCAAACGTGTCCTCAAAATCCCGCATAGGCATGCCTGCGGCGATTTCGCGGTCAACCTCCGATAACATCTGCCCCATCCGTTGGCGCGCCATCATCTTCTGATATGCTTCAAAACTCATTACCACTAGATCAGCTTCGCCGTTCTTAGTCACTACAACAGGAGCCTGTGTTTCATGGCACAGTTTGGAAAATGAATTATAGTCGTGCCGAATTGCAGTAGAAGGCTTAATACTCGTAATGATATTATCTTGCTGGCTCATACTTTCCACCTCTTCAGCCATTATTCTGTCAATATTATAGCACATCTATTTGCGGAATAAACAGATGTGCTATAAAAAGCTTTTTAGAAGCCTCACCAGCGTCTCTGCCGCTTCGCCCCTAGTTACCACCGCTTTGGGTGCGAATTTCCCTTCCACCGGCTCGATTAAACCGAGGCCAACGGCCAGGGCGGCATGCCCCCTCAGATAGTCTGGTATTTCACCGGCGTCCGGAAAATTAAGCACGTAAATGTCGCTCAGCCGGGCCACTTGATAGAAGCCCATGGCGTGGATAGTCAGGCGGGCCAGCACCTCACGGGTAACCGGCAGATCCGGATCAGGGGTTTCCCCCGCCTGGATGATACCCAAACGGGCAGCTGTTTCGTAGTACTTCTGATACCACGGGTCCTTTCCGCCGACAGCGGCTGTCCGAAATTCCATCGCGGGATACTGCTCGCTGCTTTTAACCAGCATCGTAATCAGTTCGGCCTGGGTCACAGCGTCATCCGGACGGAATTTACCGCTTGCGGCGGCAACAATACCTGTTTGGGCCAGCAGTTCTACAGCCTCACGGGCGGGATGGCCGTCCAGGTCGTCAAACTTCTGCTTTTGATCAGATAGAAGGACGACATTTCCCTCGTAGTCCAGCAGTTGACCGGTGATGGCGTCCAGCATGGTGAATTTCTGCCTGTCTGTGTAATAGACCAGGTGTACTTGTCCCTCCTCGCGTGTTTTCGAATATACATCCCCTGTCCACAACCGCATGTATGCCGCTGTCAGCGGAGCGCCCTTCAGGTACTTGTCCGCGGCAGCCTCCCGGCCTATCACACCCTGCGGTTCGAGAAATTCAACGTCCCACCAGGTCATACGGTAACTGGTTATTTCACCAGTGGCGCTGTCTACGACCAGGTTGAAACCGTTATCGGGGAAGGGGATGTCTTTGGCCAGCCTCACCCAGTTAAAGTTGTAAGAGCGGGGCTGCGGTTTCACCCCGGGATCAATTAAAGGGCCGAATTCCGGCCTGGTATTCTTGAAGACAATCTTGTCCCATCTGGCCGGCTGGACTTTTTTGATATAATCCCCGGCGATTTTCAGGGCGGCTTCCTCGCTGAATTTCACTTCCGGTACTTTAAGATAGTCATACATAGTGCGGTAAGCATCAGTGTTAAAAGAAAGTCCAGATTTCACCTGTTTCGGTATTTACCCGCATATTCATTTCACCGCCGGGTTCACCGGAACGGTACCAGCGCAAATTCCAGAAAGACTTATCATCCGACTGGTCAAAACCGGTTGAGAACTGGCTGAAACCTTCAGGCACGGCGAATGCTGCCTTGGCGATCCCAATCGCCTGCTCCAGGCTCACAGAGGCAGTTTGCTCTCCCGCTTTGGACGGGCTGGTGTTTACAACAGGAGACTTTTCAATTTCTTTTCCCCCCTGGAGATCTACGGGGGGAGATTCAGCCAGAGCCGCTCCGGGCAGTAAAACGAATAAAATTATAGCTAGACAGACCCATAAAGTTTTGATGTTAATCACACGGAAACACATTACTATCCCTCCTTACATAAAAGCTCCCGGAATATGTATTCCAGCAGCGCCCTGCCTCCTTTCAAAAAAAAGATCTAGTAATCCCTGCATATAGCTCCGAGCTGCCAAACCGCAACAAACTTTACTATATTAATCAGACGGCCGGCATTAATTACCGGTTCACCAGAAATTATACTATTTACTGTAATAAGGAAAAAAGATATGTGTGTTCCTAAATTAATACAATGCTTCTTTACTTTGTTTTGCCAGGGATACCGCTTTCACAAGGTACCCCTACTTGACATTTTCCGCAACCATATCTTGGTTTGTATTTTACAGACGTTTTAGCTAAGAAACCAAAACATATTTTGTGGCTTTTACCCTTATCAACGGATATTGCATTAACGGGACAATTTTTGCCACAGGCGCCGCACATAGAACAATATTCATAGATGCTTTCGTACTCTCTTTTATCAGGAGACAAAGATAACTCTGTGATGATGCTGCCGAGTCTGCCGGCCATACCTTTTTCGGTTATTAAACCTTTAGAAAGTCCGAATGTTCCAAGACCGCACACAAAGGCCGCATGTCTTTCAGACCAGTTACTTGTAAATGGTATGATAGTTCTGCTTTTATTGTCAGGAGAAGCGTTGTTAGATCCGGTATTGGTATTGTACCAATACCTTTCATCTAAAGCCGGCACAAGACTATCATATCCAGCATCTATCAATTGTGAATTCAAATACCGGCATAACTTAATCATGAAAGCCTGGCCTTCAATGCGGCCATGCAGCCATTCTTCAGAAGGCCATAGCATGTCCCGTCTGTTGCCCTTTTTTACTGCTTCGGTAAACGGCAAAAAAAAGGATATCACGGTTTTTGACCGCGGCAACCATTCTTGGGGAAGCAAGAAGTGTTCCCCTATTGCAGATGGTTCTTTCAATAATCTAAAATACTCATCATCCGCTGCTCCAAAAGCAAAAATCGGCGCCTCGAACATCTTCATGCCAACAACTGTCTCAGAAAGCGCAATTTGCTTTGTTATAAGGTTATCTTTCGAGTTCTTCACAAAGGATGATACCGTTTTTATCAGGTCCTGCTTGTCCATATCTTTCCTCCACAATTAAATATATTACTATCATACTATACTATGGTTACTTGACGATCGTTAACCGGTATATATTCAACCACTAAGTATAAGATTACTACAGCAAAACCCGGATTTCCTTGGCACTATATTTCGACATGTTGGCTGAAAACATCTTGGATTCTGAAAGGGAAATGATTTTTCAGCAAAAGCCTTTTTAAGTTTCACTTTTTTGTTAGATTTCGGTAACAAGTTAGTTAATTAATCCGCAAGCCAGCCGCTTGCCCGATGCGCCCGCCGGCTGAGTACGGTAATCATCGGGGCTCTGGTGAATTATCACAGATCTGCCGACCACCTGTGCAACTCTAAACTTGTTGGTGAAAAAAGACATTACAGCCCGGCCGTTGTTGGAGAACAGCACGGGAAAGTCCCCCACGTGGTTGCCATGAGGTTGGTTGGTCGGGTTCCAGTGTCCACCGGCGGCGAGAAACGGGGTTTCGGGATCACCTATATCACAGCTGCCGAATTCATGTATATGAAAACCGTGGGGGCCGATAGGCAGCCTGCCGTTTTCAGCAGGTTGATATGGTGGTAGTCCGGCCACTTCCACAGATACCCAGGTACCGCAGGACACATCTGTGAAGCGAACGATTCCTGTTATCCGGGGCGCGAGCGGGCCGCCCTGGATAAAGGCTGTCGCCACCTGAGTATTATAACCAGGCCAATATTCTGTCGTATTCACAAGGGTTTGCCTCCTTTTCTGCGGCTATTAAGTCTATGCTACGGTTGTGAGCCACCAACCAAAAAAAAGTCAACTCCACGATATATTATGCGACATATTTACAAGAGTCCCAATAATATCCATGAACAGGCAAACATAAAGGAGCCCTACTTTTTTCAGGCTCCTTTTCTGCAACTATATGAATCCTATATCTTGGTTAGCGCATCCTGGCATTGTTTGATGCAGGCGTCAATAGACATGTAGGCCTGATCCAGGGACTGTTTTGCGGGCACCGCGGCATCCGTGGCCATGGTCCTGAGTTCGCTGGCCGTGGTCTGGCAGCGTTGAATACAAGACTGCAATTGTTGCTTGTTAAGCATGATCTCACCTCCTCAGATGTTAGTATCTTCATAATTACCTTTAATAAACATAAACTTGTAATTTTTATTAATACCACTTGGAGGAAAAAATAACCAACCGTTGAAGGTTGGTTTTTGGGTTGCCCCTCTTTTTAATATCTAAACTTATGCCAGATCTGGTTTGAAACGCCGTAATCTAAGGGAATTGCTCACAACCGATACCGAACTGAAAGCCATTGCCGCCCCAGCGATCACAGGGTTTAGTAAGCCCATGGCCGCCACCGGGATGCCCACGGTGTTGTAAAACAACGCCCAGAACAGGTTCTGCCTGATGTTTCTGATAGTAGCCCGGCTCAGATTGATGGCTGCGGCCACCCCTCTTAAATCACCCCGCATCAGAGTGATGTCCGCGGCCTCGATGGCGACATCGGTTCCGGTGCCTATAGCGAAGCCAACGTCGGCGGTGACCAGGGCCGGGGCGTCGTTGATGCCGTCGCCGACCATACCGACAACCTTGCCCTGGCCGCGCAGTTTTTCAACCTGGCTCGCTTTGTCCTCCGGAAGCACCTCCGCCAGCACATTGTCTATGCCCACCTGCCGGGCGATAGCTGCGGCGGTGCGGCTGTTGTCACCGGTAATCATCCAGACTTCCAGGCCCATCCTCTTCAGCTGGCTTACTGCTTCCCTGGAGCTCTCTTTGATCGTGTCCGCCACACCGATAACCGCCGCCATCCTTTTATCCACTGCCATGTACATGGCCGTCTTGCCTTCCTCTTCCAGCTTTTCAACACCCGTAACCAGTCCGGCTATTTCGATGCCGTTATCTTTCATCAACTTTTTAGTACCCAGCAGCACTTTGTGGTTTTCTATTTCAGCGGCGACCCCGTGGCCGGGTATGGCCTCGAATTGCTGTGGGTCATCTAAAATCGCGCCTTTTTCTTTAGCATAACTCGCAATAGCCTGCGCCAGGGGATGCTCGGAGTTCTTTTCCGCCCTGCCGGCGATCTGCAGCAGCTCACCTTCCCGTCCCTTATATTCTGCCGCCGGGATAAGGTCGGTGAAAGAAGGCTCACCCCTGGTAATCGTCCCGGTTTTGTCCAGCACAATGGCGGTAAGTTGGTGAGCTTTTTCCAGGTACTCGCCGCCTTTAATCAGGATGCCGTATTCAGCTCCCCTGCCGGTGCCCACCATGATTGAAGTAGGGGTGGCCAGGCCCAGGGCGCAGGGGCAGGCAATCACCAAAACAGCGGTAAAGTTCAACATAGCCCTGGTGAAATCACCGGGGGCGACGAGGTAAAACCAGGCCAAAAAGGTGAGCACAGCCACCCCGATCACCACAGGGACAAAATAAGCGGAGATAACGTCAGCCATGCGCTGGATCGGGGCCTTGGACCCCTGTGCTTCCTCCACTATTTTAATGATCTGGGCCAGGGCGGTATCCTTCCCCACCTTGGTAGCCTCAAACTTGAATGTGCCCAGTTTGTTAATGGTGGCGCCGATTACTTCATCCCCAACCTTCTTGTCTGCCGGCACGCTTTCCCCGGTGAGCATGGATTCGTCTACCGCGGAGTACCCTTCCCTGACCACGCCATCCACGGGAATTTTTTCCCCCGGGCGAACCACTACTAAATCCCCCGCCTGTACTTCTTCAATAGGTATCTCAATTTCCTGACCGCTCCTGATCACGTGGGCGTGCTTGGGCTGAAGCCCGATCAGCTTTTTAATAGCCTCGGAGGTCCTGCCCTTGGCGATAGCCTCCAGGGTTTTACCCAGCAAAACCAGGGTGATGATGATCCCGCTGGTTTCGTAGTAGATCTCGTGTACCCCGATCCTGTCGCCGAAAAAAGTAGCCGCGACACTGTAAAAATAAGCGGCGGAAGTGCCCAGGACCACCAGCACCGACATGTTGGCGCTCCTGTTGCGCAAGGCGCTGTAAGCTTCTTTATAAAAGTTGGCCCCCGCTATAAACTGGATCGGGGTGGCCAGGGCGAACTGAAAGTACGGGCTCATAAAAAATGCCGGCATTTGGTGGTGCAGGTTAAAAACCATTGCCAGCATGTACAGCAACAGGGGTGCGGATAAAATACCCGAAAAGATCACCAGGGATTTCTGCCGCCTGATTTCCCTCTCCCTCTCCGCCCGCTCTGAGTCCACCGCTGCGCGGTCTTCCGCCGGGGTAGCCCTGTATCCCAGATCTTCCACGGCTTTTTTGATTTCCGACACTCCGATCTCGGCCGGGTTAAACTCTACCACCGCTTTTTCAGTAGCCAAATTGACTACCGCCCGGGTAACACCCGGCAGCTTGTTCAGGCCCTTTTCAATCCTGCTGGAGCAGGCGGCGCAGCTCATGCCGGAGATCTTCAGCTCGGTACTTTCCAATATCGGCCGGTAACCGGTTGCAAAAATCTTGTTAAAAATTTGTTCAGGAGTCACCGCTTCTGGAAGGTATTCCACGGTGGCCGTTTCCACAGCCAGGTTTACCCTTGCTTCCTGAACACCGGGCACTTTGGCCAGCGCTTTTTCAATACGGCTGGAACAGGCCGCGCAGGACATCCCTTTTATTTTAACCGTCATTTTCTTTAGCCCTTGCGGTTTGGCCTGGACCTCTGGTTGATCAGCAGATGTCATATCAATGCCCTCCAAAATCTTTTCAACAATATTCCACTTTATTTTTTCTTATCACTTTATTATCTGAACAAAGTGTTACAAAACCATAATAAAATTATTACAAAATTATTAATTTTTTAAATAAAGCTAGCTTAAGTTTAACAAGTTTATTGCAATAATCATGAATCTACAATCAGTTGGTCCTTGATACGACAAATAAAACTTCTTCCGCGAATGCTGATTCCTCCTCCTGGAATAGAACAATCTCGCGACCGGTCCAGGAAAATCCCTTTTCAATCGTGACATTATTCGCCCCGGCCCAATCAAGGAAGTCTTTCGCTGTGAAAAGGTGGATATTGGGCGTATCATACCATTGATAGGGAAGATTTGGTGTTACAGGCATTTTCCCTGTAGATAAAAGCGATAAAACAACCTGCCTGTGCCCGAAGTTGGGAAAGCTGACAATACCAGCGGCCCCTACACGCATCATTTCCTCTAATACAAAAAGAGGTCTTTGAACCGCCTGAAGGGTTTTCTCCAGTATAACGTAATCGAAAAAACGGTCAGGCAGCCCGGCAAGCCCCTCGTCAAGATCAGAGTGGATTACTGATACTCCTCTGGCAACAGTTTTAGCCACCTGGTCGAATTCTTTTTCAATGCCAAGTCCCTTAACTTTTTTATGCTTTATCAGCTTTGACAGGAGCTCACCATTGCCGCAGCCAAGGTCAAGCACGGAATCCCCCTCCGAAATAAAGTCGTAAATAACCTTATGGTCAAAACGGCAGTTTTTATTTACTATCAACCTGCCCACCACCCTCCAGGAAATTTCGTACTAACAGCGTCAGCTTATCCACCTCAAGCAGAAAGGCGTCATGACCGTAAAACGAATGAATATTTGCGTAGCTTACCGGTTTTCTGTTCCGGCCCAATGTCAGCGCCAGATTTTTCATGTGTTCCGGAAGATAAAGCCAGTCAGAGGAAAATGACACCAGTAAAATTTTGCTCTTGATCCTTTCACATGCTTTATCCAGGTTGCCGTTACCCCATGCCGCCGCGTCAAAGTAGTCGGCGGCCTTTGTAATATATAAATAACTGTTTGCGTCGAACCGCTCCACAAAGGATTCTGCCTGGTGCCGCAGGTAACCCTCTACTTCAAAATCAGCCTCGAACTGGAACCCAAGCCCTTCGCTATTGCAAAATCTGCGGCCAAACTTACGGTGCATGGAAATCTCGGAAAGATAAGTGATATGGGCCAGCATCCGGGCGACTGACAGTCCCTGGTCAGGCCCGGCACATTCATAATAGTCCCCGTCTTTAAAACTCGGGTCGGCAGTAATCGCCTTCCGGGATACAGCGTTAAAGGCAAGCCCCTGGTCGGTCAGATAGGCTGTTGACGCAATAATGATGGCCGATTCCACCCGCTCGGGGTAAGCCAGTGTCCATTCCAGCGCCTGCTGTCCCCCTAAAGAACCGCCGACTACGTTAAGCAGCCGCTCAATGCCCAGATAGCTGATTAACCTCTCCTGCAGCCTGACCCAGTCCCCCACAGTCACAACCGGAAAACGAAGGCCGTAAGGCCGGCCTGTTTCCGGGTCAATGGAGGAAGGCCCGGTGGTCCCATAACAGCCTCCTAATATATTAGAA
>JBAZQW010000053.1:0-11381 GCA_041645005.1 Desulfotomaculaceae bacterium
CCTGGCCCTGCCGGACGAAGGCCTGCTGATCAGCAGTACCACGGCTAAAAAACTGCAGGTCAATGTGGGTGATGAGGTGCAGGTGGAGACCCTCTTACCCCTGGGCCCCACCCGGAGCAGCAAGATAAAAATAATGGGCATTCACGAACGGTTCATAGGCGGCATGTCTTACCTCTCCCTGGAGGAGGCCAACCGGATTATTCAGGAGGACAGGCTGATCTCCGGCGCTATGCTCAAGGTCGATGCGGGGCTTGCCCCACTGGTGGAAGCGAAGCTGAACGAAATGACCGGTGTTTCTTCCATGCTCAGCCAACGGGCGATAATGGAGAGCTTTACCGAGGAGTTAGGTTACATGTTTTACTTTATATTCGTAATGGTCGCCTTCGCCATAGTACTGGGTTTTGCTATCGTTTACAACGCCTCGGTGATAAGTTTCGCCGAGCGGAAAAGAGAACTGGCTTCCCTGCGGGTGATCGGCTTTACCGTTCAAGAAGTCTCCGGCCTCCTGCTGAAAGAAAACCTGCTGCAGACACTTCTGGGCGTCGTCCTGGGCCTGCCTTTCGGTCGTTACCTGGCTGGTGTCTATATAAATGCGATGATGACAACTTCTGATGTGTACAGCACCTATTCTTTCAAGATTGTGATTTACCCGCTGACCTACGTTCTGTCAGCTTTGGGCGGAATCTTTTTCATCATGGCCGCCTATAGGCTGGCCGTCAGAGGAGTAAAAACGCTGGATCTGGTGGAGGTATTAAAGACCAGGGATTAGGGAGGAATAATATTGAAACGGAAAACGGTAATTTATCTGTTTTTGGCAGTACTGGCGGCACTGGCGCTTGCCGCCTGGTCCTACGCCAGCGGCGGTACAGAGGTTGAGACAGTCCAGGCGCGGCAGGGCGGCATTGTCCGGGCAGTAACCGACACCGGCTATGTGCAGGCTGCCAATAACTACGACATACATGCCACCCAGAGCGCCAGGGTCGTGGAGGTACCGGTGGAAACAGGCCAGGCCGTGGAGCGGGGACAAACCCTGGCGGTACTGGAAAACCTGGACCTCGCAGTCCAGATCAGCGATGTACACTCCCAGATATCCCAGTCTGCGACTGCCGCCACCGGAGCCCGGGCCGCCCTGGAGCGCCTCCAACTGGAGTTGAAGGACGCCCAAGACAACCTGGTCCGTTCGAAAGAATTATTTCAATCCGGGGTAATTGCCCGGGTGGAGTACGAAAAGGCTCAGTTACAGGTTGATATTGCCCAGCAGAATATCAGTGAACAAAACTCCCGCCTGGAAAGCGCTCTGGCTCAAGGGGCCGGTCTGAACCAGTCCCTGCAGCAGCTCAGTGCTAAAGAGCGACAGCTGGTTGTGAAAAGTCCGGTTGATGGTATGGTGATGAGTCTTCCAGTAAAACAGGAACAAATGCTCAGTCCAGGCTCCCTTCTGGCCAAAGTTGCGATATCAGATCAGTTGGAGATAAAATCAGACATTCTAAGCGATGACCTGGCAGATATAAAAATCGGCCAGAGGGTTTCTATCACGGCCCCGGTATTGGGCCAGCAAGTGCTGGTGGGCGAGGTGAAAAAAATCTACCCGCAGGCGGAGGAAAAAACCTCTGCCCTGGGAGTTATTCAGCGCCGGGTGCCGGTAATTATCACCTTGCCCGATCCAGTCCACTTGAAACCCGGTTATGAGGTGCGCGTGGCCATCGAAACCATGAGCCGGCAAAACGTCCTGATACTGCCCAGGGAGTCTGTGCGCACCAGAGAGGACGGGCAAAAAGAAGTCATGGTAGTTATCAATAAACGGATCCAGCACCAGCTGGTTAAAACCGGAATCAGCGACCAGGAAAATGTTGAAATTTCCACCGGATTGACTGCGGAAGATCAGATTGTACGGGACGCCAGCCTGGACCTGGCAGAAAAGACTAGGGTCAAATTGCCAGGTGAGAAAATGTTCTAGAATTCTTAACTTTGTCTTTCAGATTCTAATTTTATCTTTTTAATCCTACATTTTTCAGGGTTATGATCAATACTTTAATCAAACAATAATAACGGTTGCCGTCCCAATTAAATAAGGGGGTAGGCTAATGAGCAGAAGGCGTGGAGGAGCAATGTCCGAAAGGCTCAAGTACGAGTTAGCCGATGAACTTGGTGTTGGTAACGTGGTGCGCGGTGATGGAGGTTACTTCGGCAACGTCTCCTCAAAAGACTGCGGTAACCTTGTCCGGTTGGCCATTGAACGAGCCGAGCGGTCCATGACAGGGACGCGGTAGCCAAAAACGGGATGCCCTTTAATGGGCATCCCTAAATTTTTTTCAGGCGGATAAACTGCTCCAATATTTCATATGTTAAGAACAAAGGGGGCTGCCGTACTGCTTATCAACGATGCAGAAATAGCTCTGCGACTTCTTCTGGCATTCTTAATAGGAGCTGTGATCGGAACAGAAAGAAAGTTCCGTCATAAACCCGCGGGGTTAAGAACCCACGCCCTGGTGGGATTAGGCGCCGCTCTTTTTACCATTATCGGAGTTTACGGGTTTCAGGAATTTAGCGGCGCCCCGTATTTCCGCACCAATATGGACCCTGCCAGGATAGCCGCCCAAATTGTGGTCGGGGTGGGTTTTATCGGGGGCGGGCTAATTTTCCGGGAAGAAAACAAAGTCAGCGGTCTGACCACGGCAGCCAGTATCTGGCTTACAGCCGGCCTGGGAACGGGTGTAGGCGCCGGTATGTATTTTACGGTGTTCACCGCCGCCGTTTTGGGTTTCGTTGCTCTAAGGCTTAACCGTATCTTTAAAAGACTGGGTTTTGAAGAGCTGGCTGAAGAGCATACTTTTTCTTCAGACGAATAAAACCGGCCAGTATTTGTTTTGGATGCCTTTAACGTTGTTGACCACACCTTTTACCGCTATTTTTACAGGCAGACCCGACTCCAGAGCCCTGGTTTTTTGGTTTTCCCAAACATTCATCGTGTGTATAACCGCGAATACACCCTCCGCCAGGGCATTCAGGTTGTAGCCGCCTTCCAGTACCGCTACCAGAGCGCCATTGCAGCAGGTACAGGCTATTTCACAGGCTATTTCAGTCAATTTCAGAAAACCGCTGGAAGACATGTTCATCTGTCCAATAGGATCTTTGACATGGGGGTCCATCCCAGCCGATATTAAAACCAGTTCCGGACGGTAGGCGTTAGCCACAGGCAGGAGAATTTGCCGGAAAACGTATTCGTAATCAGCGTCGCCGGATCTTCTGGGAAGAGGAACGTTGATGTTGTATCCCTCTCCACTGCCCTGACCGGTCCTGTCGGCAAAGCCGGAGGCCGGGAAACTCCAGTCCCGGTGCACCGAAAAATACAAAACCGAGGGATCGCTGTAGAAAATTTGCTCCGTCCCGTTGCCGTGGTGCTCATCCCAGTCGATCACCAGAACCCGTTTCAGACCGTATCTCTTAATAGCATAGCGGGCGCCTATGGCCACATTGTTAAAAAAACAAAAACCCATGGCCTGTCCTGGTGTGGCGTGATGGCCCGGTGGTCGCACCAGGGCGAAAACAGATTCCACTTTTTTGTCTAAAACCGCTTCTATGGCCGTAAGAGTACCCCCGGCGGCAAACAGCGCGGTTTCGAAAGTGCCGCTGGAACCGCTGTTGTCACTTCCAAAACTGCCCCCGCCCCTGCTGGAAAATTCCCTTACACTGTCAATGTACTCCCCGTGATGCACCAGAGCCACTTCTTCCGTGCTGGCCGGGCGCGGCTTCAACAAGAACAGATTATCCAAGACTCCCGCATTTTTAAGAATATCATAGGTATATGACACCCTCGCGGCTTTTTCCGGATGACCACCAGTATCATGATTAAGGTAAACCGTATCGTAAACCAGACCGGTATGCAAAAAAACCACTCCCCCCAGGTGATAAGTATAAGATAGAGAAACAATTTTTACTACCGTTTCCCCCCCGGCTCACCTTCCCTTCTGCCGTAAGGAAGCGGTATAAACTGAACTGAAGGGCGCCTTTGAGCAGGCTGCGGGTAGAGGTCCATTAAAGCGTATATTTCGTCTATGAGACCTACAGTCACAGGAAGCCCCATTTTTTTAAGCTGTTCACTGTCTATGGGGTAGTCATGGGTCCAGTTTCCGCTGGACAGAAGATTGGCTAATTCCCTGGCCCGCGCCTCCTCCATCTTGTCGGAGAGCAGGTAGTACACAAATTCCCTGACCTGTTTTATAGCCTTCGCGGCAATTTCCGCCAACATCAAGGTGCGGTCGTCAATCTTGTCCTTTTCCTTTTGACGGATGACCTCCAGGATGGATATCGCTGGAAACTCACCCAATTGAGGGTCCACCGGCCCTAATACCGCGTTGTCGTCCATTGCTATCTCATCGGCGGCCAGCGCTATCATTGTTCCGCCGGACATGGCGTAATGCGGCACAAACACGGTCACTTTGGCCTTATGTCTCTGCAGCGCCCTGGCAATTTGCTCTGAGGCGAGGACCAAGCCACCAGGCGTGTGCATTAATAGATCTATCGGCATGTCATCCGGGGTAAGCCTGATGGCGCGGAGTATAGCCTCTGAATCCTCAATATTTATATACCTTGATAATGGTATGCCCAGCAAACTGAGCAGTTCCTGCCGGTGAATCAGAGTAATCAGCCGTGACTGGCGGCTTACTTCAATTTTACGCATCAATCTTAGCCTCAGCACTTCCAGTCGCTGCTGTTTTAAAACTGGTAAAAAAGCCATGAATAAGAAAATCATCCAAATGATTTCTGAAAAATTTAGCTGCATTAACCCGCCCCCTTCTTTAATTTTCCATTGTCTTCTTTGTATCTCAAATCTATCAAAAAAGCAATTAAATAATTATTAAAAAAATCTTAACATGGTTTTAACATTAACAACTTCCGGTTATGGTATGATATCAGAGAGAAACCGGCTTTAAGCCATCTGCTTGGGAGTGAAATTATGTTTCAAAGAAAAAAGGACACTTTTTTTGAGTATTTTCTGCTGGTGGTAGAAAATATCCAGTTAACTTCCCAGATTTTCCGGGAGGAAATGAACAACCTGGAAGATGCCGAAAAGTTCGCCATTCAAATCAAGGCCCATGAATCCAGGGGGGATCAATACACCCATGAGATTATTCGCGCCCTGAATAATACTTTTATCACACCTTTGGAAAGGGAGGACATCCTGGGCCTTACCATAAAGCTTGATGATGTCCTGGATCTCCTGGAGGCCTGCGCCTGGAGCTTTGACCTTTTTAATGTTACCGAAGTTGACGATTTTATGAAGCTTTTTGCCAGAAATATTGAGATGTGTACTCAGGAGATAGCCTACGCCATTAATTGCCTTGTTGAAAAAAAATTAAAGGAAATGCCCCGGCATACCCATAAAATAAACGACCTGGAGAATGTGGCTGACGACCTGCTCAGGGACAGCCTTAAAACTCTCTTTTCCACCTGCACCGACCCGATTGAAATCATAAAAAGAAAAGAAATCTATTATATGATGGAAGAGGTATCCGATGCCTGCGAGGATGTGGCTGATATTCTAGAGGGCATCATTATGCGCAATTCATAAGGGGAGCAAAATGGTTGAATCAACATTAATCATAACAGTGATCGTTATTCTGGCGCTTTCTTTTGACTTTATTAACGGTTTCCACGACACGGCTAATACGATCGCCACTTCCATTTCAACTAAAGCCCTGCCGCCCAGAATTGCGATTTTGTTATCCGCCGTCATGAACCTCCTCGGCGCCATGGCTTTCACGGGTGTGGCCAAAACAATCGGGGGTAAAATAGCCGACCCGCTCAAATTGGAACACGGCATGGTCATAGTGGCGGTAGCCTTGATCGCTGCCATCACCTGGAACCTGATAACCTGGTATTTCGGGATTCCCAGCAGTTCCTCCCACGCTCTGATCGGTTCTTTAGCCGGCGCGGTTATAACTGCCGAAGGTTTGCGCGCAGTAAATTACGCTGGTTTTTTTACAATTCTCGAAGCTTTGATCATTTCACCTCTGGTAGCGTTTGCTACCGGTTATATAATTATGAACATTATTATGGCTGTTTTCAGGAATTGCAACCCGGGTAAAGTAAACCGGAACTTCCGCACCCTGCAAATCTTTACCGCCGCCTGGCAGGCCTTCAGCCACGGCACTAACGACGCTCAAAAATCAATGGGCATTATCACTTTTGCCCTGGTGGCCGGGGGGTTTCAAGCAACCCTTGATGTTCCCGACTGGGTGAAAGTTTCATGCGCCTTGGCCATGGCTCTCGGCACATCGGTTGGCGGGTGGCGGATCATCAAGACCATCGGCACCAGGATCATCAAGCTGGAGCCGGCCAGCGGCTTTGCCTCCGACTTCTCATCGGCGTTGATTATCATTATGGCCACTTTATTAAAATTGCCGGTTAGCACCACTCACGTTATTTCATCCTCGATCATGGGAGTGGGTTCGGCCAAGCGACTTTCCTCAGTCCGCTGGACCACCGCCCAGCAGATGGTAGTAGCCTGGGTAGTCACGCTGCCCGTAACCGCCCTGTTCGCCAGCCTGACCTATTGGATCGTATCTATTGTTTTTTAACACTCACCTTAGTTGCGAAATCCCACGGTGTTTTTCCGCTAATTTAAGATATCTGCCCACTGCTCCCCGAAATCTTTCCAACTCCTCCTCTTTTATAGCCCTCACCACTCTTGCTGGCGTCCCCATGGCCAGCGTGCCCGGTGGAATCTCCTGGCCCTGCAGCACCAGGGAACCGGCCCCCACTACCGCTCCGGCACCTATGCGCACACCGTTTAAGATTATAGCGCCCATGCCTATATAAGAGTCGTCCTCAATAGTGCAGCCATGCAGCAGAACCCGGTGCCCAACCGTAACTCTTTCACCCACATAAAGAGGGAATCCAGCGTGTTCATGCAGGATGGACCCATCCTGAATATTGGTGCAGGCGCCAATGCTAACCTGATCGTAATCTCCACGGACGACGGTATTATACCAGATGCTGGCCAGCGGACCTATCTGAACTTTTCCAATCACCACAGCGCCTGGAGCTATAAAAGCGGTTTGATCGATAACAGGCTCGACGTCCTCAAACAGGTAAATCATGTCTTACTCTCCCCCTGTTTCTTTATATTTGCTCCATATCATTATCTTCCCAAAAATTCCTTGAATCAAGCTTTGTTAAAAAAGAGATATGTTTTTAAAGGTGATGAAAAAATTCAAAGAGTGCGAATTTCGCCCGGACATACTATAATAGTATTAATGTGATTTAAATTATCTTCTAGTGAGAGGGAGGTTCTTAATGCCAGTGGTCAGGACCAGCGGCAAAGCGGGATTAAATAAGGACCTATCTGTGGACGAGCTTGAGATGCTCCTGGACATCCACGACATTGTCACCTCGCATCTCGACCTGGACGAGATTCTTCAATCGGTCCACTCTTATTTGCCAAGGCTTATACCGCATGCTAAGAGTGGTATTTTTTTCTACCACGAAACAACCGGTAAAGTGACCATCCACTCCAACATTGGACTCAGCGACAGGCTCTTAAAACAGTTTGCTGAAAATATCTCCAGCCACTTTCTTTTCAAAAAACAGCTCTCAACAAAAAAAGGCTGGCGTTCCACAGACATCTACACGGTAGAAGAGATTAAAAAGCTTCCGTATTTTCAATCGGCGATGCGGCGGGAAGGAATTTTATTCGGTATCGGCGCTCCCATAATACTGGAAGGCAACTTCATCGGCACCATCCATGTTACCCGCCCGGAAAGCCGGGGAGATTTCAGCGTCAAGGACCTGCGCATGCTGGAACTGGTTGCCAATCAAATCGGTATCGCCGTTAAGAATGCCCTGACCTACGAAAAGGGTCTAAAAGAAAAAGATCTTATAATTACCGTTCTGGAACAAAAGGTAAAGCAGGCCGAGAGGTTGGCGGCCCTGGGCAGGGCGGCTGCCATCATCGCTCATGAGGTTAAAAATCCGCTCACCTCCATCAGGCTTTCCCTTTACTCGCTTGAAAAAAAATCCGCCTGGAAAATGGACATCAGCGAAGATTTGAAAATTCTCAAGGAAGCGGTTGACCGGGTCAGCAGGACTATGGAAGATCTTCTTCATTTTTCCAGTGACACATACCTCCGGTTTCAAGAAGTTGACTTGAATGAGCTTCTTAAAGATGTGGTTTCAGAATATAGAAATCAATTCGGAAAAGGCGTTATTATCGAAGCGTCCTTGAATAAACCTGTTCCCTGCATTCTGGCTGACTTTGAAAAGCTTAAAGAAATATTTGGCAACCTTCTTTCCAACTCCATTGCCGCCACCGAAGACGGGGGCACTGTGCGTGTGTCCACTAACCATTTATTCGACCAGGTTGTTGCTACAGTAGAAGATTGGGGCAGCGGTATTTCGCTCGAGATCCAGCAAAAAATATTTGAGCCGTTTTTCACTACCAAACAAACTGGTACAGGGCTGGGTCTGGCCATAGCCAAAAAAAATATTGAAGCGCACCGCGGCTCGATTAAAGTTGAAAGCGAACCTGGCTGGGGGACTAAATTTATTGTTACCCTGCCAGTTTATAATCAATCTCGGCGAGGTGTTGAAAATGATTAATGAATTCCTGAATAGTGAAATCAAGCTATTACTGGTGGACGACGACCCGCTGGTCCGCCGCAGCTTAAGGATGCTTTTTGAACTGCATGATATCTCCGTGGTAGGGGAAGCCACCAACGGTGAGGAAGCGCTGGAGGCGGTTGCGGTTCATAAGCCCACAATGGTTTTGATGGACGTTAATATGCCCAAGATTGACGGCATCAGGGCAGCCCGGATCATTAAATCAAAGCACCCGGGCATCCAGGTTATTATCCTCACTGTGAGCAACCAGCATGACAAGGTGGTTCAGGCCATCCGCGACGGATGCTCCGCCTATGTGCTTAAAGACAGCTCTCCGGAGCAATTAATCGAAATTGTTGAGAGCGTGGCTGAGGGACGTTATTTTGTTGATACCACTATTGCCAATGAGCTGCTGGTAAACCTGGTCCAGGGAACCCCCCATCATCAGACGCAAAAAGAATCGTCCCTGCTGACAATTCGTGAAAAAGAAGTGCTGCAGCTTATTGTAAACGGCCACAGCAATAAGGAGATAGCCAGCAAACTAAATATTACCTTGCGTACCGTGAAAGCCCATGTCAGCAGCATTTTGATCAAACTGGATGTCAATGACCGTACCCAGGCGGCTGTGCTCGCCATTCAGGAAAAGATGATGGAACCAAATTAGAAGGGGGTCAGGCTATTAACTTATTAACTTATTTGGCCAAATAAGTTAATAAGTTAATAGCCTGACCCCCTTCATCTGAAAAAGATGCGCCTTTTGCCAAGGCGCAGGTGAGTAGGGGGTAGTTTTCATTTTAATTTCTAAAGTCCTTGAAAGACTGTTTTATTTTTAAATAATAACACCTCCGTGTGTTTAAAATTATATAGAAAAATATTATTTCTTAATAACCCTCTTCAGGAAGTATCCCTCCGCGTCAATAACATCCCTGAGCAACCGCAGGTCTTCATCCGTAGGCTCAGCCATTTCTTTAACATCCGGCGGAATAATTAATTCAAAGTCAACCAGTTCTTGGATCTCTGCCGGCGTCCTGCCCGGTTTTACTTCCAAAAGCATCATCCTTCTGGTCGCCTGATCAAACCCAAAAAGCGCCTGGTTGGTAATTACCCTGTAAGGGCCGGAACCCATCACCCCGGCTTTTTCTCTGTAGTCAGGAGAACCGTCTCCAAAACCTATGCTGGTTACAAAGTCAAGCTTCTTAACAAATCTCCTTTTTTCCAGCGCCATAATGGCAATCGTCTTTTCGCAGTTGGCGGCCATGGCGCCTGCGCCGCCGCTTCCCGGGAACCTGATGCCTGGTTTATCATAATTGTGCCCTTCTATTGTCGAACAGATATTACCGTACATGTCAACCTGGGCGCCGCCAATAAAGGCGAAGTCCGCACAGCCTCTCTGGGTCAGTTCGAAAGCCCCACATAATCCCTTTAGGTAACAGGCTTTACGGGCAGCCCTGGTGTCACCGACGGATAAAGGCATCCCCATATCCAGAATGGGCGCCAGAGAACCTGCTTCATAAATCATATATAGGTTGGGGGCATGGGTCAACTGGGCATGCATCGCGGCAATGATCGGCAGGCCTGTGCCCACGAACACTATTCTTTCGTCCTCAAGAACTCTGGAGCCAGTATAGGCTATCATTTCAAATGGAGTGTATTCAGACATTTTTTTACCTCCTTGTATCACATTTTATTTTATTGAACAGTCTATTAGGTCAGGATGATTGGCTGGCCGCCGTCCATATCCTTGAGTTTCTTAAGGGTTTTGTAACCAATTTTATCAAGGAAATCATCATGATTTTCACAGCCATAAATGTACTCATCATAATATTTTTTCATTGCATCCTTGCTCCCGGTCTTGCGGAAATCTTCGCAAACACTTCTGAACATTTTGATGTGGTCCATATCAAACCAGTAGTTGCCGTAGCTGGCTCCAGGATGAGCCCCGTACTGTACTTCAGTTACAGTGTCCACAACCGGGAACGGAATTTCGGTGAAATTTGGATAGTTCCTTATATTTTCAGAGGGGATAATTTTCTCGGTGGTCATAATCGTGGCGTTAGCAGCCTGGGCTATTTCCGGGCATGTGCAGTGAGCCCCGAAAATCCTGGCGTTGCCGTACATATCCGCGGCTGAAGTGTGGACGATGCCCACATCGGGATGGCAGGCCGGGAGCAGGTAAACATTCTTGCCGGTAAACGGACATTTAATCATTTTGCCCCTGTTAACCAGTTCCATATCTGAACCGCCATGATCCCTAACCGGGATGAAGGGAATCCCCATCGATGCCGCTTTAAACCTTACAGACATGCCGTAATTCGTGTAATCGTCCATTTCAATTAATCCATTGGTCGCAAGGTAGCGAATCATAGGTGCTATACCGATAATTTCATACCCCCACCAAGCTAATTCGACGCGTTTTACGGAAACACGGTCAGGGTCCAGAATCATGGCACCTGCCAGTAATTCAGGGCAGATAGAATTTGACTGGAACGACAGGGTAAGATTTTTTGCCCCGTGTCTTATTATTTCATGAATGATAGCAACGGGAACCCTGGTATTGACAAAACCTCCAATGCCCAGGTTAATACCGTCTCTGACATGCTTGGCAACCGCATCTTTCAAAGGCATGGTCTTGTCTTTAAGGGCATGCGATTTATTCACCATCAATTTCCTTGATTCATCAGGTGTCGGGCCCCAGTATTTAAATTCTTTTTCCTTGTACTCCAGAGTGGAGATATTTTTGATTTTGGAACTAGCTTCGCTTAGCATTTTTTTACCTCCTC
>JBAZQW010000046.1:0-12500 GCA_041645005.1 Desulfotomaculaceae bacterium
ATTTGGCATTATATTAATTGCGTCAGGTTTATATTATCGGACGCCTATTCCCGTCCAGCCTATGAAAGCTATCGGCAGCGCGGCAATTACCCAGGCTGCGCTTATTACACCAGGCATGGTTTGGGGCGCCGGATTATTTACCGGTCTATTCTGGTTGACCATGGGTCTTACGGGAACTCTGAATAAGGTCTCCAGGTTTATCACCAAACCTGTTGTAAGGGGTATAGTTCTGGGCCTTGGACTATCCTTTATCACTCAGGGTATCCGGATGATGCAGAACGATATTATTATTGCTGTTATAGCCATGGCCATCACTTTTCTGCTGCTTAACAGCAAACGCATCCCCGCCATGTTTATTTTGCTTATTTTTGGCGTTATTACCGCTTTGTATAAAGACGCGGGTCTTATTAAGGAGCTGTCCGCTATCCATTTTGATTTCCAAATGCCCCGTATTATATTAGGTCAGCTCACCTGGCCCGATATCTTTAAAGGCGCTCTCATCCTGGGCATCCCACAGATTCCGTTAACCTTTGGCAATGCGGTTATTGCCATCACAGCGGAAAACAACAGGTTGTTTCCCGAACATCCGGTCACTGAAAAGAAGATTGCCATTTCTCAGGGAATTCTAAACATATTCTCCCCTTTATTTGGGGGTATACCCTTGTGTCACGGAGCCGGAGGCATGGCCGGCCATGTTCGCTTCGGCGCCCGGACCGGCGGCGCCCTGATTATCCTTGGTGTGGTTTTGCTAACCGCCGGACTTTGTTTCAGCAGTTCATTGCTGTTAATATTTAAGATCTTTCCTTTAAGCATACTGGGGGTAATCTTATTCTTTGCCGGCCTGGAACTGGCAGTCTCAGCACGGGATGTGGGCAGGGAAAAGAGTGACTACTACACACTATTAATCACCGCCGGATTTGCTATTTGGAACATGGGAGCCGGTTTCTTAGCAGGTATAATTATGCAAGAATTGTTTAAGAGAAAAATATTCAAGGTTTAGGCCGTTTTTAAAGCAAATGAAATCTAAAGAATTATTAAGCCTTTGATCCCAGAAGGCTTATTTTTTTTAGTGGAGCGGTTGTTTTGTAAATATATAACTACAGTCGGAACGTCCGGGATAGCCATTGTCATATAAAGAACCATAATCATCAAGGAACAACAGGCCAAAAATCATTAAATCTCGTATCTGTTAAACTGGAAGCGGCAGGGAAGTCAGTGCATCTGCCCAAATCTCGACAAATCCAAAGTTTGTATTAGAATTTGATAAAAATGTCGTTAACGAATCAATCTGGGAAAACAATAAAAGAAGTTTCAGCCTTTCATCCCAGAACAATGGAACTGTTACGCTCAGTGTCACCAGAATAGATGATACTGTAGACTTCACTCAAAGAAAAAAAATATTTATACAACCCCTGAGCCCTCTCGTCCCGGGTGCCACATATAATTTAAAGAGTTCACCTGGCTTAAAATCCAAGGCTGGGATGACACTTGGGTCGACTACCTCAGATCAAGGTATAACAATTACTTTTGCAGTTAGAGGGCAAGCGCTGGGATAGATTTATTTAAATTCTTCCGCCAATTCCAGGATCCTGTGCAGGGTTTTTTCCCGGCGGGCGTTAATGGCCTCGAAGTCCATGAAAGGCACGTAATAATTCTCCATTTCATCATGTGCTTTTTTCGCCCTGCCTATAAAAGAAATAGCTTGCTCCATACACTGTCGGTACATCCCCCGCGCGGCGCCTTTTTCGGCAAGATAGGCCGCGTTGACTACCGGGTCCATACAGGTCATGGTATCGATAACGCTGTCGTTTTCCTTGGGCCTGTAGATATGCGGCTCCACGTTGTTGATCACAGCCAGATCCAGGTCGTGAATTACCAGGTGGTCAATGTTGCTTGGGTTTAACGCGCAGTGAAAAGCTGTTACGCTGTAACCCCTGGCTGTGGCCGCTTCCATTATACGGCTGACCAGGATGGTTTTGCCCGTGCCGTCATCCCCCTCAATGATGTAGCGTTTGCCAAGGCTGCCTACCACCGTTTCCAGGTGGCTTACCGGCCCGTCCGGCGTAATGGCGGTGGCAAAAAGTCGCCGTACTTTGGGGTTGCGGTTCAGCCTGGGCTGACCGTCAAAAATCTCGTCTGCCAGATCAGCGACCATTTTATTAAAAGTTCCCACATTGAAAGCATCGCTTTCCGTGTAATAAGACTCCACCTCGTCAAGAAAAATTTTTGCCCCGGCCAGGTAGGCGTAAGCGTGTTTGAAAAGACGGCCTACCTCTCTGTTAATGGCCAGGATTTCTTTTTTATTGCCACGGATGCCCCGGTCATTCCAGTGGTCCCCGAGGTGAATAATCTCATCGACCGCGCCTGGATTTTTCGGATCAACCACGTGCGGTGCGGTGCCATCGAGCATGGCCACACCGATAGCCGGAATGCAAATGCCGTCCAGGGACCCGTTGTCTGAAGAGCAGCAGTGAAATTCCAGATCATATCCCCGTGACAGCATTTCCTCGCCAATTTTGCGCATGAATGTTGATTTCCCCACACCAGGTCCACCTTTTAAAATGAATATGTGGGTCGCGTCCTTTTCGATGATGTGATCATAGAAGGAATAAAAACCGCGGGAAGTGTTCCCGCCCGGAAAAAGTTTAACTAGCTTTCCTCTGGCCAAACTTGTCACCCTCCCCCTGGTAAATTAAATACCGAACCTCCGACCATTTAAACAGGCGCCAAAGCAAAAAACCGTTTTCTTTATATCCCTCCTCTGCTTAAAGCAAGGAAAAGACACCAAGAAAACGGTGTTGAATATTGCTTTTCTCCTGGCGCCTTTGCCCGGATATTTTAATTTTTGCGTACAATATAATATATATGTAACCCAAGGCATGATATGTCACATCCGTATTTATTCAAAATCTTATATCTTTTTTAAAAGGGCCATGTTAAAATACAAGCTAGATTTGAGAAAATATTTTATAAAATCAGCCCTCTCTAGAAAGGTGCGTCCCTATGTTCGGGACACGGATTGTCATCGCCGATGCTGACGCCGTTAATCGTAAAAAAATAAAAGAAATGCTCTTGCAGGCCGGTTTCCTGGTGACGGGAGAAGTGGGGGACGGAAGAAGCGCTTTAAAGGTTATCTTTCAGACCGAGCCCGACCTTGTGATCATGGACTCAAAACTACCTGGAGTCCAGGGATTGGGAATTATCAGGATTATTGAGGAGAACCGGACCGCGCCGGTGATCCTGTTAATTGAATCTCACGAGCAGGGATTGCTGGAAGAACTAAAAGATTACTGGGTCTTTGGCTGTCTGCCCAAGCCTTTAAGTGATGTACAGCTTTTCCTGGCTATCGAGATAGCCCTGGCTAATTTCAAGAAGTTCACGAAATTGGTGGAGGAGAACAAGAAGCTTAAAACGGCTCTGGAGGAAAGAAAGCTGGTGGAAAAGGCCAAGGGAATGGTCATGGAAGCAATGGGGCTTAGCGAACAGGAAGCTTATAAGTATATGCAGAAACTGAGTATGGATAAATGCGTACCCATTGCAAGGGTTGCCCGCAACATAATGAACCATTTAAATAAAAAAAATTAAAATTTTGTGGATATTCTTTTTCCTAAATTATTGATCGTTATTAATTTTATGCTATAATAGATAAATCAATCATATGAACTAACGGGGCAACGGCGTCCTGTGAAGACTGTGTTTATTACATGGTCTTTCCAGGGCGTTTTTTGTTTTCAGGAGGTGACTGTCCATGAATACTTTCAGCAGGGAAGAAGTGCTGGAAAAGGCTAAGGAGTTTAATGTTAAGTTCATCCGGCTGCAGTTTACCGATGTTTTTGGAGTTTTTAAGAATATTGCGGTTACGGTGGAAGAACTGGAAAGAGCGCTGGACGGGCAGATTATGTTCGATAGCTCAGTTATCGAGGGATTTTTGCGCAACAGGGAAAGTGATATATACCTGCGCCCCGATCCGTCCACTTTTGAAATTTTCCCCTGGCGCCCGCGGGACGGTTCAGTTGCCCGTCTGATCTGTGATGTTTATGCGCCGGACGGCAACCCGTTCTGCGGCTGTTCCAGATCCGCCCTGAAAAGGGTTGTCGGCAAAGCCTGCAGGTTGGGCTTCAACCTGCAGGTTGGCGCCCAGATCGAGTTTTTCCTGTTCAACATGGACGCTAAAGGCAAGCCAACCACGATCACGCATGATCAGGCGGGGTATTGCGACTTGTCACCGGTTGATCTGGGTGAGAACGCCCGACGTGACATGGTGCTGACCCTGGAGGAGATGGGTTTTGAGATTTCTTCCTCCCACCACGAGAAGTCGCCCGGACAGCATGAAATATTTATAAAAGAAGACAGCGCCTTGGCTATATCCGATAAAATAGCCACATTTAAGTTTGTGGTTCGCACCATTGCGCAGCGTCACGGCCTGCACGCGTCTTTTATGCCCAAACCCATCAGCGGGCTGAGCGGCTCCGGCATGCATTTAAACCAGTCCCTCTTGAGCGACGGCAATAATGTGTTTGACAACCCTGCCGGACAGCTGGGCCTGAGTGAAATTGCTTATAACTACATCGGGGGTGTCCTGCGGCACGCCCGCTCCATCACCGCTGTGGCCAACCAACTGGTTAATTCATATAAGCGTCTCCTGCCCAATGACTTATGTCCGGTTTTAGTGTCCTGGTCGGAAAGCAGCCGCAGCACCATGATCCGGGTGCCGGCCGAACGGGGCGGCGGCGCCAGGATTATTCTGCGCAGCCCGGACCCCACCTGCAATCCATATCTGGTCCTGGCGGCTTCTCTGAAGGCGGGCCTGTGCGGCATAACTGAGAAGATCATTCCCCCGCCGCCACGTCCGGAAAACAGTCCCAACCCGGCAGCTCTGGTTGAGCTGGTGAAAAAGGAAGGTCTACCCCGCAGCCTGGGTGAGGCGTTGCAGGCCCTGGCTCAGGATGAGGTCATTCAGAAGGCCCTGGGGAAAAACATTACCATCCGGTTTTTGGAAAGCAAAGAACTGGAGTGGGAGCGATTCCAGGCTGAAGTGCACAAGTGGGAACTGGATGAGTACCTGATCAACCACTAACAAATAACTTAACTTAGTGTACCGGGTACCTGAGTTGCTAAGTTATTGAAAAAATTTTCCCGCTAGCGGGAACGTTAATAAGATTTTACCGGAAGGAGGCGTTAACGGGAACAAATACAGTTGTGAGAATGGAAGGTTGAAAAAAAGAGATATATTTAAGGAGGTTGTTAAACAATGACGTTTAGCAAAGGAAACAAAAACAATGATGTTTTGGGTACAGTGAATCGCGGTAACCCGGCCGAATCAGGGTTGTGTACATTATGCCGGGCAGATTGCCAGGGGAAATGTGAAACCTTTTTGTCCTGTATGAAAGGACGTAAAATGCTTTATCCCCGGGATTTCGGAACTATCACTGCAGGAAGTGACAATATCACTCATGTCGGAGTTTCCTACAACTCCCTTCGTGTGCAAGGTTATAACTATGGCGCCTATGGTCTGGCGCAAGGTCTTTCCAATGAAGCAGATGATTGTATCTTCCCCAATGTTAAAATCGAAACAGAGTTTGGTAATGAAATCAAGACAAAATCCAGGCTTCCCATCCTGTCTGGCGCCTTGGGATCCACCTTTATTGCCGCAAAGTACTGGGATTCTTTTGCGGTCGGCGCAGCTCTCGTTGGTTATCCGATTATCATCGGCGAAAACGTTGTAGGGGTTGACAAACAGTCGGTTATCAAAAACGGTAAGATTGAGGTATCGCCTGAACTCGATCGTAGAATTGATAGCTATCTTCGTTATCATGATGGTTACGGTGCGATTATTGTTCAGATGAACGTTGAGGATACCCGTAACGGCGTTGCTGATTATGTCATCGGAAAATACGGTGACAAAGTGATCATCGAACTGAAGTGGGGGCAGGGTGCTAAGGATATTGGCGGCGAAATCCAGGTAACTGATCTTGATTACGCTGTTTTCTTGAAAAACAGAGGCTATATCGTAGATCCGGATCCAACCTCGCCTGAAGTTCAGAAAGCATATAAATCTGGAGCCATCCGTTCATTCGCCCGTCATAGCCGCTTGGGATATACTGATCTTTCAAATTATGATCAGGTCAGAGAATCTTTCATGACGGCAATTGCTGATTTAAGGAGCAAAGGGTATAAGAGAATTACCTTGAAGACCGGTTCCTATGGCATGGAAGCACTGGCAATGTCAATCAAATTTGCCACGGATGCCAAATTGGATCTTTTGACAATTGACGGCTCCGGCGGTGGTACTGGAATGAGCCCATGGAATATGATGGAGACCTGGGGCGTACCTTCACTCCTGCTCCATGCCAAGTCCTATGAATATGCAAGTATCCTGGCTGCAAAAGGTCAAAAAGTAGTTGACATGGCCTTTGGCGGCGGAATTGCCAGAGAAGATCAGATCTTTAAGGCTTTAGCCCTGGGTGCTCCATTCACGAAAATGATTTGTATTGGTAGAGCAACGATGATTCCTGGTTTCTTGGGAGCAAATATCGAAGGAGTACTGAAACCTGAGCGCAAAGCAGCTGTGAATGGAAACTGGAATGAATTGGCGAAGTCTGTAGCAGAAATTGGTGCAAATGCTGACGAAATCTTTGCAGGATACTATGATGTTCAGAAAAAAGTCGGCGCTGATGCAATGAAGGATATTCCGTTCGGAGCAATCGCTGTTTGGACACTCGCTGATAAATTGGCAGCAGGTCTGCAACAGCTTCTTGCTGGAGCGCGTAGGTTCTCCGTCTCAGAAATATCCAGATATGATCTGGCATCTGGTAACAGAGAAACTGAGAAAGAAACAGGCATTCCTTTTATCACAGAGATTAAGGATGAAATTGCCAAGAGAATGTTAAATAGCTAGATTTCCGGCATTCAGTATATCATAGATGTGGACACGGAATAAGTTGAACAAATTTTAAGTTAATTCAGTAAAAATTGTTGATTTCCTATAGAAAAATGTATAAAATGTGTTTGTAAATAGGATATTATAGGTACGAAGATGTACCTGTTTATAGCTGGCAATGATGCCCTCCTAAGGTTTGTATAAGCCTGTCCGGGGGCATTTATCTTATAATTTTTTGAAACAGGAGGCATGCATTATGGGAGAATCAAGGGTAATAATAATTGACAGCGATGCCGCCTGGAGAAATAACATTAAAAAAATGATCGGGAAAATGGGCTACTGGGTTATCGGCGAAGCTGAGGATGGACTAACCGGTCTGAAGCTGGTCAGGGCCAGGCAGCCTGACCTGGTGATCATTGAGGCTTTCCTGCCGGGAATGGACGGCTACGAACTGGCCAGGATTATTCATGAGGATAAGCTCGCGCCGGTAATATTAATTGCCCCGTCTACCCAGCAAAATGTTATAGAAAAGGCGAAGACAGCCAAGGTGTTTTCTTTTCTGGTCAAGCCCGAGCTGGAATACAACCTGATCCCGGCGATTGAGCTGGCCCTGACCAATTACCAGGAGATCATCAGGTTGGAAGGCGAGATTAAAGAACTGAAAGAAACGCTGGAAACAAGAAAGGTTATCGAAAGGGCTAAAGGGATTTTGATGGAGACCATGGGCATATCGGAAACAGAAGCATTCAAGCGTATCCAGAAGCAGAGTATGAATAAGCGTATTTCTATGCGGGCTGTCGCTGAAGCCATCATTTTAGCCCATAACCTGTGATTTCTTAAGATTATTTTTGACAAATTTTTTGCCGGAAGACTATTTTATTTTCAGAATTATATGATATACTTGTTAATATATTCGCCAACAACCGAAAACCAGGGTACAATGTCGTACCTTAAAAGGGGCAATGAGGCCTAAAAACAAGTTTTTTTATACTTGTTTTAGTGGTCTTTTTATTTTGATTTGACCCCCCTGGTTTAGGGGCGAATACAATTGCCTATAATGAAAGGTGTGAGACTTGTGGCTAAGCTTACCAACGACGATGTGCGTAATCTGGCTAAGGAATGGGGGGTCAAATTTATCCGCCTGCAGTTTACGGATATTTTTGGGATCCTTAAGAATGTTGCCATTACTGTTGAACAACTGCAAAAGGCCCTTGAGGGTGAATTAATGTTTGACGGCTCTTCCATCGATGGCTTTGTCCGTATTGAGGAATCGGACATGTACCTGCGGCCTGACCCTTCGACGTTTACGGTTTTCCCCTGGAGGCCCAGGGACGGCGCTGTGGCAAGATTGATTTGCGACATCTACAACCCGGACGGCACTCCCTTTGCGGGAGACCCCCGCAACGTTTTACGCCGGGCCATTCAGGAAGCGGGCGAGATGGGCTACACCATGAATGTGGGCCCGGAACTGGAATTCTATCTTTTCCATATCGACAATGATGGCAGGCCCACCACTATCACGCAAGACCGCGCCGGTTATTTCGACATGGCGCCGGTGGACTTGGGAGAAAACGCCCGTCGGGATATGGTGTTAATCCTGGAACAGATGGGCTTTGAAATAGAGGCCTCTCACCATGAGGTGGGAAGTGGGCAACACGAGATTGACTTTAAATATTCGGACGCTCTGGATATTGCGGATAAGATTGTCACTTTTAAGTTTGTTGTACGCACAACCGCTCAGCGGCACGGCCTGCATGCCACTTTTATGCCTAAACCCATATACGGAATAGCCGGATCCGGTATGCACACAAACCAGTCGCTGATGAAAAACGAAGAAAATATTTTCTATGACCCGACCTCTCCCGACGGTCTCAGCCAGGAATGCATGTATTATGTGGGCGGCCTGATGGAACATGTCAGGGCCGTCACGGCTATAGCCAACCCCAATGTTAACTCATATAAACGCCTGGTATCTGGTTTTGAGGCACCTGTGTACATCGCCTGGTCCGGGCGAAACAGAAGCCCGTTGATCAGGATCCCGGCTAAGAGAGGACTGTCAACCCGGATTGAGTTCAGAAGCCCCGACCCCTCCTGCAACCCTTACCTGACCCTGGCGGTATGCCTGAAGGCAGGGTTGGACGGTATAAAAAATAAAATAACACCGCCGGCTCAGTGCAACCGGAATATTTATGAGATGACCGCGGCTGAGAGGGAACAATCAGGTATCGGCAACCTGCCGGAAAGTCTTAGCCAGGCCATCCTGGAACTGAAAAAGGATCAGGTTATTAAAGAAGCTTTAGGGGAGCATGTGTTTAATAGATTTATCGAGGCCAAGAAGATTGAGTGGGATCGCTACCGGATCCAGGTTCATCCCTGGGAGATTGATGAATACCTGGCCAAGTTTTAGACATTATTTGTAAAATCTGACACGAAACATTATAATTTGGTTTGGCACAGCGTTGTGTCAATATAGATTTTAGGCAATGAGGCCTTTACTACAGCTCGCGGTATGTTTGCGTGCGCCAGTGGTAAGGGCTTTATTTTTTTACTTAAAAAGAAGGATAGAGAGGTTGCATAACATGAACAGCAGTGGATTGCCTCCTAAGCAAGGACTTTACGACCCGAGGTTTGAACATGACGCCTGCGGCATCGGTTTTGTAGCGAACATTAAAGGGGTAAAATCAAACGACATTATAAAAAAGGCGCTGGCTGTTTTGCAAAACCTCGACCACCGCGGAGCCAGGGGGGCCGAGTTGAATACCGGGGATGGCGCTGGAATTCTTATGCAGATCCCGCATGGTTTTTTTGAAAAAGAATGTGCCAAATCAGGTTTTCACCTGCCACCTGCCGGCAGCTACGGTGTCGGTATGCTCTTCCTGGCGACTGATGACGCTCTGCGTCAAAAATGTGAACAGGAACTGGCCAGGATTATCCGGGAAGAAGGGCAGATCCTGCTGGGTTGGCGCACTGTACCTACGGATAATTCCACACTGGGCGAGACAGCAAGAAAAGTTGAACCATACATACGCCAGGTGTTTGTGGCCAAAAACCCCGGCGCCGGGGACAAGTTAGCCTTCGAGCGCAAACTGTATATTATTCGCAAACGCGCTGAAAATGAAGTGCGGGCCAGGCTGCTGCAGGGCGGTGGAACTTTCTATTTCCCGAGCTTTTCCTGCAGGACGATTGTCTATAAAGGAATGCTCATCCCTGAACAAGTTGCCGAGTATTATGCCGATCTTAACGACCCCGCCATGGAAACGGCGCTGGCGCTGATCCATTCCCGCTTCAGCACCAACACCTTTCCCAGCTGGGAGCGGGCTCACCCGTACCGTTATCTAATCCATAACGGGGAAATAAACACCCTGCGCGGCAACATCAACTGGATGAACACCCGCCAGGCCATGTGCGAATCGGAACTTTTTGGGGAAGATATGGCCAAAATATTTCCGGTGATTGACCAGGACGGCAGTGACTCGGCCATGTTTGACAACTGTCTGGAGTTTCTGTCACTCACAGGCCGCTATCTGCCTCAAGCTGCGATGATGATGATCCCGGAGCCCTGGTCCAATCACGAAAGCATGAGCGATGAGAAAAAAGCTTTTTACGAGTACCACAGCTGCCTGATGGAGCCCTGGGACGGTCCCGCTTCCATTGCTTTCACCGACGGCTCGATTATCGGGGCTGTGCTTGACCGGAACGGGCTGAGACCGTCACGCTATTACGTTACAAAAGATGATTTAATCATTTTGGCCTCTGAAGTAGGTGTGCTGGACATCCCGGCTGAGGATGTGGTGCTGAAAGAACGCCTGCGGCCCGGACGTATGCTTCTCGTTGATACAGAAAAGGGACGTATTATCAGTGATGAGGAACTGAAACACACCATTGCCGCACAACATCCTTACCGGCAGTGGCTTGACCAGTACCTGCTGCCCCTGGAAAGAGTTCCGGAAGCCCCCGTGGTTCCGGAGCCCAGCCAGGAGACGTTGATTGCGCGGCAGCAGGTCTTCGGCTATACCTTTGAGGATCTTTTTAAGGTTTTGGAGCGTATGGCTAAAGATGTGGTTGAGCCGGTCGGGTCGATGGGTAATGACACTTCACTGGCGGTTCTTTCGGAAAAGCCGCAGCTCTTGTACAACTATTTCAAGCAGTTGTTTGCCCAGGTGACCAACCCGCCTATCGATTCCATCCGCGAGGAGCTTATATTTGCCGTCGGGACGGTTATCGGTCCGGAAAAGAACCTGATTAAGCCTGAGCCTGACAGCTGCCGGCAGGTCAGTATCAAGGCGCCTATTCTGACTAACGAAGAACTGGCCAAGCTGCGTCACATCAATATTGACAGCTACAGGACGGTTACACTGCCCATCCTGTTTAAAGCAGCGGAGGGAAGCGCCGGCCTGGAAGCGGCTATAGATAACCTGTTTATGGAGGCGGACCAAGCTATCGACCAGGGAGCCAGCTTTTTAATCCTGTCCGACCGGGGAGTCGATGCCAAAAATGCGCCTATTCCTGTTTTGCTGGCTATGGCCGGCTTGCACCACTACCTGATCCGGGAAGGGAAACGGACCAAGGTCAGCATCCTGCTGGAATCGGGTGAACCACGTGAAGTGCATCATTTTGCGGTTCTGATCGGATATGGCGCCAGTGCCATCAATCCCTATCTTGCGTTCGAGACGCTGGAAAACATGTGCGACCAGGGTGTGATGACCGGTATTACCGCCAGTGAGGCCATAAAGAATTATACTAAGGCTTCCATCAAGGGCGTGGTCAAGGTAGCGTCCAAAATGGGCATTTCCACTATCCAAAGCTACCGGGGCGCTCAAATATTTGAGGCAGTCGGTATTCATAAGTCAGTTATTGATAAATACTTTACCTGGACCCCTTCACGCGTGGGAGGGGTAGGCCTTGAGGAAATCGCCCGGGAGGCGGAGTTGCGGCACAAGCGGGCCTTTACACCAGGCTGTGACGATACGCTGGACTCCGGCTCTTATTACCAATGGCGGCACGATGGTGAGGAGCATACATTCAATCCCCAAACGATTGTAACGCTGCAGGAGGCCTGCCGTAATAATGACTATGAGATATTTAAAAAATATTCAGAGTTGATCAACAGCCAGAAAAACGCGCTGCGTAGATATTTAAAATTCCAGAAAAACAGGACGCCCGTACCTATTGATGAGGTCGAGCCAGTGGAATCTATCTGCCGGCGTTTCAAGACCGGGGCAATGTCGTTCGGATCTATCAGTAAAGAGGCGCACGAAACAATGGCTATCGCCATGAACCGCATCGGGGGCAAGAGCAACACGGGCGAAGGCGGGGAAGACCCGGAGCGCTACAAACCACTGCCAAACGGGGATTCTCTGCGCAGCGCTATCAAACAGGTGGCTTCGGGCAGGTTCGGCGTCACCAGCGAATATTTAACCAGTGCGGATGAAATCCAGATTAAAATGGCCCAGGGAGCAAAACCAGGTGAAGGCGGCCAGCTTCCGGGCCGCAAGGTTTACCCCTGGGTTGCCAAAGTCAGGAACACTACGGCGGGTGTAGGTTTAATTTCACCCCCGCCGCACCACGATATTTATTCAATTGAGGACCTGGCGGAATTAATCCACGATTTAAAGAATTC
>JBAZQW010000047.1:0-12471 GCA_041645005.1 Desulfotomaculaceae bacterium
CATTAGTATTTCTGAAACCGGCTCCACTCCTGCGATAGGAGTCCGCACGGTAATCTCCAGCCACTTCACTTTAGGCCTTATCTCCCTTGTAACTAGCCCATAAAGGCGTCCTTCATTTTTTCAAAAAAACTCTTGTCCCCGCCGGTATTTATGGTTTGGGTATGTTCGCCGCCCATGCGGGAAAACTCTTTCAGCATGGTTTTTTGCTTATCACTGAGCTTGGTCGGTGTAACAATCCTGATCACCACATGCTGATCTCCCCTGTTGTAGCCGCTCACATTGGGAACGCCTTTTCCCCTCATCCTGAACACAGTGCCGGATTGGGTACCCTCTGGTATTTTTAGTTTGACGTCCCCTTCCAGGGTCGGCACATCCAATTCATCGCCCAGAGCCGCCTGGACAAATGAAATTGGTATCTCACAGATTAAATCGTCGCCTTCCCTCTTGAAAACCCGGTGCTGCTTGACATGGATATAGACATAGAGGTCACCGCGCGGACCTCCCCTAAGCCCGGCTTCACCCTCGCCGTTCACCCGGAGGCGGGAGCCGTTGTCTACCCCTGCGGGAACCTTGATATTGATACTTCGTGTTCGCCTGGTTTGCCCTGTGCCGCGGCAGGTTGGACAGGGTTTTTCAATAATTTTACCTGTGCCGCGGCAACGGTCACAGGTGTGTGACTGCACTACACGGCCAAAAGGTGTGTTCTGGGCGAACTGCATTTGACCGGCCCCGTTGCAGGCGGGACACGTGCTTGGTTTGCTGCCCGCCGCAGCGCCGCTGCCCCCGCAGGTGCTGCAGGACTCGGTACGCGGCACTTTTATTTCCCGCTCCAGACCAAAAGCAGCTTCTTTTAAGGTGATCTCAAGATCCGATCTGATATCCGCGCCTTTCTCAGGTCCGCTGCGGCGGCGGCCGCCGCCGCCAAAAAACATATCAAAAATATCCCCCAGGCCGCCAAAGTCACCGAAGCCGTTAAAACCGCCAAAACCTTGCCCGTCAACCCCCGCGTGACCGTAGTGGTCATAGCCTGCCCTTTTCTCCGGATCGCTTAAGACCATGTAGGCTTCGCTCAGTTCTTTAAACCTGGCCTCGGCATTCGGGTCATCCGGGTTGGCATCAGGGTGATACTGGCGCGCCAGCTTCCTATAGGCCTTTTTTATCTCATCCATAGAAGCGCCTTTGGATACACCCAGCACTTCGTAATAGTCACGTTTTGACATCTATCCACCACCTTGTAATACTAAAACAAAGCAAAGGGAAACAATGATTCCCCTTAAAAAGAACCTCCAAGAGCGCGCGATAAAACACAGCGGCATTAGAAATCTATTCACTCTCTTCGCTATTATATACTATCTTCCTGATCTGGCACAAATATAAATTAGTAGCAGGTCGTAAGCCATAGGTCTTCTAAGTCGCGGGTCGCAGGCTGTAAGCCGTAGGTATATGCTGCATTACTATAGAGTCTTTATCCTATAAGACTTTCATGCATACCTGCGCCCTATGCCCTATTGCCTACGACACGTTTACCTACGCCTTACGCCTTATAGCTTACGTCTTATTTTCTCACGTCTCACGTCCCACGTCCAACGTCGATAACTAGCAAATCAAGAACCGTCCCCATTTGCCTTTAGGCAAGTCAAGAACCGTCCCCGTTTGCTACCGTTTGCTACTCACGTCTTACGTCTCATGTCTTATTTGTCTTCTTTAACTTCGAAGTCGGCGTCTACAACGTTTTCTTTTGGTTCCTGGCTGGTATTGGGTCCACCGGGGCTGCCTGCTTCGCCGGAGCCACCCTCTTGCTGGCTGGTCTGCTGGTACATGGCTGTTGTCAGTTCGTATAGCGGGGTTGTTAAAGCCTCCAGTTTAGCCTTAATTTCATCTATGCTTTGACCTTTTAAAGCTTCCTTTAAATCATCCAGCGCTTTTTGCAGTTTTTCAATAGCAGCTGCGTCGGCTTTGTCCTTAAAGTCCTTGATCGTCTTCTCGGCCTGGTAAACCATGCTGTCGGCCTGGTTGCGGATTTCAACCTCTTCCTTGCGCTTGCTGTCTTCAGAAGCGTGCTGTTCCGCTTCCTTGACCATCTGCTCAATTTCTTTGTTGTCAAGGTTAGTGGTTGCGGTAATGGTCATTTTTTGTTCCTTGCCTGAACCCATATCCTTGGCCGCCACATTGACAATGCCGTTAACGTCAATATCAAATTTAACCTCAATTTGCGGCACACCTCTCGGCGCGGGGGGAAGGCCGGTAAGAGTAAACCTGCCCAGGGTTTTGTTGTCCCCCGCCATGGAACGTTCACCCTGCAGCACGTTAATCTCAACAGTCGTCTGCCCGTCGGCCGCGGTAGAAAAAGTCTGGCTTTTTGAGGTGGGAATGGTAGTATTGCGATCGATCAACCTGGTGAACACACCGCCCAGAGTTTCAATTCCCAGGGACAGCGGGGTGACGTCGAGCAGCAGGACATCCTTGACTTCACCCGCCAGTACTCCGGCCTGGATAGCCGCGCCGATGGCGACGCACTCGTCAGGGTTGATCCCTTTATGCGCTTCCTTGCCCAAGATCTTGCGGATAGCTTCCTGTACAGCGGGCATACGGGTGGCGCCGCCCACCAGCAGGATTCTGTCAATACTTTTAGGGTCCAATCCAGAGTCTGATAAGGCCTGACGGGTGGGTCCCATGGTCTTTTCAATCAGGTCCGCTGTCATTTCCTCAAACTTTGCCCTGGACAGGGTAATATCAAGGTGTTTAGGCCCATTCGCATCAGCGGAAATGAACGGCAGGTTGACGTTGCTTGTCGCTACTCCGGAAAGCTCGATTTTCGCTTTCTCCGCCGCTTCTCTGAGACGCTGCATAGCCATTTTATCGTTGCGCAGGTCAACCCCAGTGTCTTTTTTGAATTCAGTGACCAGGTAGTCCATTACCCTCTGGTCGAAATCGTCACCGCCCAGACGGTTGTTGCCGCTGGTGGACTTAACCTCAAAAACGCCGTCCCCGAGGTCCAGGATCGAAACGTCAAAGGTTCCGCCCCCCAGGTCATAAACCAAGATCGTCTGCTCTTCTCCCTTTTCCAGTCCGTAGGCCAGGGCGGCGGCAGTAGGTTCGTTGATAATGCGCAGCACTTCCAGGCCGGCAATTTTACCCGCGTCTTTAGTGGCCTGGCGCTGGGAATCGCTGAAATAGGCCGGTACGGTGATAACAGCTTTGTCCACCTTGCCGCCTAGATAGGCCTCCGCGTCAGCTTTAAGCTTCTGTAAAATCATGGCTGATATTTCCTGAGGAGTATAATTTTTATCATCTATGATAACCTTGTGGTCAGAGCCCATATGTCTTTTAATAGAGCTAACCGTACGATCCGGGTTGCTGACTGCCTGCCGCTTCGCCACCTGACCCACAAGTCTCTCACCGGTTTTAGAGAACCCCACCACCGAGGGAGTGGTTCTGGCCCCCTCAGCGTTGGGAATAACCACTGCCTCGCCGCCTTCCATAACGGCTACACAGGAGTTGGTGGTACCAAGATCTATTCCAATTACTTTAGACATTCTATTCTACCTCCTGTCTTTTTGTTTACTTACTAAAACGACTTGGCTACCTTGACCATGGCTGGCCGGATCACTTTATCTTTAAGATAGTAACCCCGCCTCAGTTCCTCCAGTATCGTATTGTCAGGGTGTTCACCCGACTCGTCTCTCAGCGCGGCCTCATGCTTTTGAGGGTCAAACTGCTCGCCCACTGCCGGGACAGGTGTGACCCCTTCCGCCGCCAGCGCTTCCTGGAGCTGTCTGAAAATCATTTGCACTCCTGACTTTAGACTATCTATTGAGCTGCTTTCCGCCACCAGCGCCCGTTCAAAGTTGTCAAGCACCGGCAAAAGCGCGCTAATAAGTTTCTCCGAAGCATACTTATAAAACTCTTCCTTTTCCTGACGGGTTCTCCTCCTGAAATTCTCATAGTCGGCCTGCAGTCTGGCCAATCTTTCAAAGTACTCCTCGGCGCGTGTGGTCTGCTCCGCCAGTGCCTGCCGCAGCAGGGCGGGGTCGTTGCCCTCCATCAAGGCCTCCTCAGCAGAGGCCTCAACACTGGCAGACTCTTCAACTGTTGTTGCACCGGCCTGCGGCTCCTCACCGTAAGTGGCGGTTTGCTTTTTCAAGCTGTCGGACTCGCTGCCGGCCTTGTTCCCCACGGCTGCTTCCAATCCCGCGTTGTTTTTTCCTTCATCCTTACCCACTTGTATCACCTCGCCAACCAGATTAAATGAACATCTTAAGATGGTATCTCTTTATGCGTGTCCTTTTCTTCACGCTTTTTTATAATCGTATCTATCCTCAAGATGGCCTCGGCCACTTCACCGGCGGCCCTGAGGGCATAGATTTTCACAATAGCGGGGTCGGCAATGCCCATTTCAAGCATATCCGCCACCTGGCCGCTGTCGCAGTCCACCGCCAGGGAATTTTTCCCTGTCTCGACCTGGGCGGCTATGACATCCCCAAGTTTCTCCAGTGGATTGAACCCGGCGTTGGCGACAATCTGAGACATCGGGCGCTTGAGCGCCTCCACCACACAATCCACGCCGTAGGCCGCCATCCCGCGGATTCCTTCCCTCACTTTTTCCACCTCGCGGGCAACCGCCAGTTCCAAAGAACCCCCGCCAGGCACAACGCCGCCCTTGATAGCCGACTGTACCGAAGCTGCCGCGTCCCTGGCTATGCGCTCCCTCTCTCCTACCACCTCGGCTGTGGCAGCGCCTACCAGCACTGTAGCCATTGGTTTGCCACCGCCGCCCAGCACCCAGACCTGCTCAAGTTTTTCATCATTATACGCTTTATCAGCCCGCCCCAGATACTTTTTCAACTCTTCGGGAGTTCTCTTCAGCCCGGTGCGCTTGATCATCCTGGCGCCTGTATGCTCCGCGGCCTTGCGCAGTTCCTTGTTGGCCACCCTCTGCACAACCATCAACCCGGCGTCGGTAAGGATCTCCTCAGCGGCGTCATTTACACCGCGATCAACCAGGACCAGGCCAACCCCAAGCCCGGTAATCTTTTTCACATTCTCCTTGAATTCTTCCTGGAGCTGGAGGTAGCGCGCAAACCCGGATTCGGTGCTCAGGGCTTCATCATCAATCTCCTCCGGCTCCAGAGCGTCGTCAATTACCAGGACGCTCAACTGGTTCAACTCCCTGGGCATCTGGCGGCTGATCCTGTCCTTGTTGATGATTACTCCCATAAACACTTCGTTCTCAGCACCTTCTTCAGCAACAATCGCCTCTGAAAACTTAAAGGTGGGATCGTTTAGTTTTTCCTGTCCTATCAGAACCGCCGCCTGAACCACCAGGTCAGCGATGTCCTCATGGCTGCGGCCCGCTACCAGCGCCACCTGGCGGATCACCGGGTCATTCAGGCTTTTTACCGGACGGGCCTCCGCGCGCATGATTTCCAGCGCCTTTTTGAGGCCGACCCTGAGGCCTTCTATTACCCGCGCTACCGGCACTCCCCTGGCCACCTGCTCAACTCCGGAGCCGACTAATGCGCCTGCCATCACTGTGGCTGTGGTCGTACCATCACCGACCTCCTGCTGCTGCGCTTTGGCAATATTAATGAGCATCCTGGCGGCGGGGTGATTGGCCTCCATCATGGTCAAAATGGTAACGCCGTCGTTGGTAATAACTACCTCGCCAAATTTATCAACCAGCATGGTGTCCAGCCCTTTAGGTCCTAATGTGCCCTCGACCGCGCTGGCGATAGCCCGGATGGCGTTGGAGTTGGTGATTAAAGCCGCCAGTCTCTCATCAACATCGGAACCTGAAGCCGCTTCCCTCTTTAAACTCAAATTAAAGCACCTCCCTATCTTCCCCTGCCCAGGATCATCCGCTCCAGTGCCTTGGAAAGATTTTTGGTCATAAAATCGACTACGCTGATCACCTTGGCATAATCCATCCTGGTTGGGCCCAGCACTCCCACTGAGCCAATCTTACGTCCGCTTATAGTATAAGGGGCCGCAACCACGCTGTAATCCTTGATATCGTGATCCTTAATCTCTCCTCCGATACGCACTGTTACGCCTTTATCCCAGCTCTTACCGGTTAACAGCTCGCAAAGCAGTTTTTCCTGCTCCAAAATACTGAGCATGGTTTTAACCTTCTCCACATTCTGGAATTCCGGCTGGTTGATCATGTTAAACACTCCGCCGAGGTAAATCTTATCCTCATCTTTCAAGACCAGGCTGTCCTGGATCATTTCCATGGCCAAATCCAGTACTTGCTTGTGTTTACCCATCTCGAAATAAATTTCTTTTAAAAGAGTCAGCTTGATGCTTTCCATGGTGAGACCCTGCAGTTTGGCGTTGAGCACTTTGGACAGGGTCTCCAGATCGCTGGACCTGATACTCTCAGGTGTTTCAATCATCCTGTGATGCACAGCCCCGTTTTCCATAACCACAATGACCATGGCCTGGGACGTGCGCATAGGCACGAGCTGGACATACTTGAAGCTGCTTGACTCCATCTGTTGGGTCAGCACCATTGCAGTGTAACAGGTCAGCTGGGAGAGGAGTTGGCCAGTTTTTTGAATCACCTTGCCGACATCTTTAACCTTTATTTCAAACTCACAGCGGATTAGTTCTTCTTCCTCCCTGGACAGCTCTCTTTTTTTCATTAAATAGTCCACGTAATAGCGGTAACCCCGCACAGAGGGGATCCGCCCGGCGGATGTATGAGGCTGTTCAATATAACCTAGCTCTTCCAGATCGGCCATTTCGTTACGAATGGTGGCCGGGCTTACACCCAGGCCGTATTTTTTGGCTATAGTCCGGGATCCAACGGGTTCGGCGGTAGCAATGAAATCTTGAACGATGGCCAGTAGCACTTTTTGCTTTCGATCGTCCATTCACCGGCTCCCCCTTTCTTTTGTTAGCACTCACTGGTATTGAGTGCTAAAAGCACTTAAATAAAAAATAGCAAACCTCTATTTATTTGTCAAGGGAATAGAAAAAAGGTTTCACACAAATTCTCTAAACACCCTGTTAGCCAGAGGCAAACCATTTCCCGTAAGACGCAGGCGCTGCCCGGCAAATTCAACCAGCCTGTCTTTTAAAAGTCCGGCAATTTCCTTCCGGTAAACATCTTCCGCGCGCCTGCCGAAGCGCTGGTAAAACATATTTAAGTCAATCCCTTTGATTAACCTTAAACCCAGAAACATGGTCTCAGCCATTTCTGTCTCAAGCTGGATTCTTTCCCTGGTTTCTAACGGATATTCTTCCCTGCAAAGCTTTTCAGAATACCTTTCTATAGAAGTTTCATTGGAGAAACGCTCACCCCTGAAAAAGGAGTGGGCGGCCGGACCCAATCCCAGGTAGGGACGGTTTTGCCAGTAAACCAGGTTATGGGAACACTGCCGGCCTGGCCTGGCGAAATTAGAAATCTCGTAATGTTCGTAGCCGTGCCCGGTCAGGCTGTCAATAGCTGCCCGGTACATGCTGAGCTCCAGCTCTTCCGGGCAGGGTGCTATCTGGCCGCGTGCCACAGCACGCTCCAAAGGGGTGCCTTCTTCAATTTGTAGCCCGTACATGGCGATATGCTCGGGCGCCAATTCCAGCGCCCCGCCGAGCGTTTCCAGCAAGTCCGCGCAGGTCTGACCGGGGATGCCGAAGATAAAATCCAGGTTCAGGTTCCGGAAACCAGCCTTTCTTGCCAGGCGGACCGCTGCCAGCGCTTGCCCTGCCTTGTGGACCCGCCCCAACACCTCCAGAAGGTGGTCCTGCAATGATTGGATCCCGATGCTGAGGCGGTTCACCCCCGCCTCAAGCAAATCGTTCAGGTAAACATCGTCAACTGTGCCGGGGTTCACTTCCACTGTAATTTCGCACTCCGGAAAGAATATAAATGATGACCTCAGCTCCTCAATAATTTCCTTCAGCCCGTCCACGGGCAGGCATGAAGGCGTACCGCCCCCGATAAAAAGGCTGGATACAGCTTTCTCGGCATCTGGCAGGGCCAGGCCGTACATTTTGATTTCCCGGGCCAGCGCTTTCCGGTAAGTTTCTGTCAGCACCCTGTTGACCGGATATGAGGTAAAGCTGCAATAAAGACACTTTTTGAGGCAGAAAGGCACATGTATATATATTCCCACAGCCAATTTAATGACACCCCCTGTAAACACAAAAAATCCGGTCTACTATATAAGCATCCCGGCCAAAACTAAGGAAGCAAGTGGGGACGGTTCTTGCTTTGCCAAAGAGCAAGTGGAGAACCGTCCCCACTTGCCCTGAGTTTGCCAATTCCAAGCGTTTATGCTACTGGGCGGGACTAACGCCTGGCAACAATGAATCTGCCGGTAAGAAAAAATCTGTTCGTATAACACGTGCTGGTGTCTACCTCAAACCTGCATTGGTACAAGTTGCCCATGCAGCCGTGAAATCGAACCTCTCTCCTTACTACAAAGTCAAATATGAACGCATTTATAAAAGAAGAGGCAAAAAAAGAGCCATTATCGCTATCGCAAGGATGATACTCACCGCCATATACCACATGTTTGTTACTGGTGAATTGTTCAATCCAAGTGATTTATACAAAATTGATATGCCACAAGAAATGCTGCAAAAGCAAAAAGAGAAAGCTATAAAACAAGCAGCAAAACTTCTGATTTCCCATGGTCTAATAAAAGCTACTGACATTTGTGTGGCTTAAACTAGCTCCAAATTTTTAGGTTTTTAAAGGCTTTTGTTTAGTGCGCCCTTTTTTACTTCGTTCCAAGTCATTTTTCATGATACAACCTCCCAGTTTGAGACGTGAGTCGTGGGACGTGGGACATGGGAATGAAAGATATCCTTAAGGGTCAAAGACCCCAACGGGCAAACGGGGCAAATGGGGACGGTTCTCGATTTGCCAGTTATCAACGTGGGATGTGAGTCCTTGAGAGAATACAGAAGTCAGGAGTCAGAATACAGAATAAAAACCTTTCCTTCTGTATTCTGTCTTCTGAGAATTACTTTTCCCCTAAACTAAGCACCGCCATGAAGGCCTCCTGCGGAATTTCCACGTTGCCCACCTGTTTCATCCGCTTCTTGCCTTCCTTTTGTTTTTCCAGCAGCTTGCGCTTGCGGGATATATCGCCGCCGTAACATTTGGCTAAAACATCCTTGCGTACAGCCTTAACCGTTTCCCTGGCGATAACCTTGTTGCCGATAGACGCTTGAATCGGCACTTCAAAAAGATGGCGCGGGATCAGGCTGCGCAGCCTTTCCACCAGCTGGCGCCCACGATAGTAGGCCTTGTCCTTGTGTACGATCACTGACAGCGCGTCGAGCACCTCGTCCGCAATAACCACATCAAGCTTGACCAGTTCAGACTGCCTGTACCCCGACAATTCATAGTCCAGGGAAGCGTAACCCTTGGTGCGTGACTTCAACTGGTCAAAGAAATCATAGATTATTTCACTGAGGGGCATATCGTATAACATCATCACCCTGCTCACACTCAAATACTCCATGTTGTTGAATATGCCGCGTCGCTCCTGGCATAATTCCATTACCGCGCCGACATAATCCTTGGGGGCCATAATGGTGGCTTTGACAAAAGGTTCTTCGATCATCTCCATCTTTCCGGCGGGAGGAATCTTGCTGGGGTTTTCAATTTCTATTACCTCGCCCGCGGTGGTCGTAACCCGGTAAACAACGGTGGGAGCAGTTGTGATAAGATTGAGGCCATACTCTCGCTCAAGCCGCTCCTGGATTATCTCCATATGCAAAAGGCCCAGAAAACCGCAGCGGAAACCGAATCCAAGCGCCTCTGAAGTTTCAGGCTCATAGATTAAGGAAGCGTCATTCAAGCTGAGCTTTTCCAGGGCGTCCTTCAAATCACCGTAATCAACAGTGTCAGCCATATATAAGCCGCAGTAAACCATGGGAGTGGCCTTGCGGTAGCCAGGCAGGGGCACAGGGGCGGGATTCAGCGCGTCTGTTACTGTATCGCCTACCCGGCAGTCCTTAACGTTCTTGATACTGGCGGCTATAAAGCCCACCTCACCGGTGTGCAGTGCGCCGATGGAAGTAAGGGAAGGCTTGAAGATGCCTACTTCGTTAACCTCTAACTCTTTGCCTGTGGCCATCATTTTAACCTGCATGCCGCATTGCACGGAGCCTTCTATCACCCTTACATAAGCAATAACTCCTTTATAGGGGTCATAATGTGAATCAAAAACCAAAGCCCTCAAAGGCGCCTGGGGCTGTCCACCGGGTGGCGGAATAACACGGACGATTTTTTCCAGGATCTCTTCTATCCCGATCCCGCTTTTAGCGGAAGCCAGGACAGCCCCCGATGCGTCCAGGCCGATAACATCCTCGATCTCTTTTTTGACTATCTCTGGCTGGGCACTGGGCAGGTCGATTTTATTTATCACCGGGATGATTTCCAGGTTGTGATCCAGGGCCAGATAAACATTGGCGAGAGTCTGGGCTTCGATCCCCTGGACGGCGTCCACAACCAGCAGCGCACCCTCACAGGCCGCCAGGCTGCGGGACACCTCATATGAAAAATCCACATGCCCCGGGGTGTCAATCAAATTCAACTGGTAATCCAGGCCGTCTTTGGCCCGGTAATTCAGGCGCACCGCCTGCATTTTAATGGTAATACCGCGCTCCCGCTCCAGGTCCATCTGGTCAAGGACCTGTTCGGTCATCTCACGCCCGCTTAGCGAGCCTGTGTATTCCAGAAGCCTGTCGGCGAGGGTCGACTTGCCGTGATCAATATGGGCGATAATGCAGAAATTACGGATTCTATCTCTCTTCCACTCCATTTATAGCCTCCTGATAAAAGTAAACAACTATATAATTATATCACCGACATAAAATGGTATCAATCAATCTTTACTTCTACCCCGCCTCATCTGGATTAAGCCACTCTTCAAAAACATCATTCAACTCCACCAAAGGACCGTCTAAAATACTTTCACCATAACGCCTTATAATCACGATTCTTTCCGCCAGGTATTCCACGGGAAGCTCAAGACGCATGCTCTCACCCAGAAATTTCACCTGGTAGACACCCTGTCCATCATTTTTCAATTCAAAGACGCGTACGGGCGTCTGGGGGCTGACCCTGTGGTTAAACTGGGAGATTGCTGTGGAAGTCCCCAACGCGACCACGGCTGTGAAGATTAGAAGCGCAACTTCATATTTAGTCCAGTTCATAATAAACACTCCAGTACATTTATTACTATTATTGAAAAAAAACAGGGCGGCTTATACGCAAATTTTGGAAAAAACCTGGTTTTGCGCCTGGCCGCCCGTGATTATAGACTGGATTTATCACTTTTTTAAGGATAAAAATTCAGTTTTTCTGTTCTTCTCCATTAATCATGCCGGCCACAACATCCGCCAGAAGGCGCGCCGAGCGGACCGCCTCTTCAGTGGAATTTTTTGTTGTGCCCACTTCTAAAAGGACTGCGTGCGGGTGGAGAGATTGGTTATAAAGCCCATCCTTCACTCTGACTCCCAGTGAAAGCCCGGGGTACTTCTCATTCAATTTATTTGACAGATCCACAGCAAAGGCGTAGTTCTGCCGCCAGGCCGGAAATGACCGGCGGACATCCGAACCAACTATAAAAAGGAGCGGCGCCACATTCTGGCCGTTTATATTAACAACACTTTGCTCTCTTGTTTTCCCTGAATCACGGTGAATATCAAATACCGCCCAGGTTTTCGGATTGGCGGCCAGCAGTTCGCGCGCCGTTTTTTCCGACTCAAGATAAGAGGTGTTGTAGCTCAGATCGTTGATCCGGTCTGATCTGGCCACCTTTATTGCGTATTTATTTTCCAGTGTCTCCTGAAAGGCCGCCGCCACCGTGACCACACCGCCCCGCCGGCCTTCCAGCCTTTCAACCCCGTCGGTGAGGCTGTAAGTTTCTCCGGTATGAGTATTGTACACACCAACCAGGCCTTCCGCCGGCAGGTCCGCTGTGGTTTTTGCGGGGGCGTTATAATCCGGACTGCTGGCCGGCAGCGCGTCCGGCCAGTCCAGCGCGGCCAGCAACGGCATTTGAGATTGTAAAACCGCGGCCGGACTGAGCAGGTTTACCCTGCCGGCTGTCCCGGTCACATATAAAAAAACCTGGGTCAGTGACGGGCTGTCACCGTCCCCTTCAAAACTACCCCAGCGCAGGACGGGAATAGCGGATTTAAGAACTTTTTCCGGTTCCAGCTGGCACACTGCCAGAATTTTAGAGGGAACAGCCTTGAGCGTGTTTAGCAGTGAAGGGCGCGCCCAAAAAACAGGAGCTATCTTTATAACCAGAAAAATGGTGATGCTAATCAGGCCTAAACCTGTTATAAGCCGGCGGCCAGGATACAGCTTTCTATAGCGGCCATAGCTGCTGATGGGAGCGGAATACATAAAAACCCCCCTTCCAGGCTCGTTCATAAAATCTTATGCCCGGACGGAGGGGTTTATGAGGTTTACTGTCAGCGCAAAACAGTCGGTACAAAAGC
>JBAZQW010000048.1:0-12309 GCA_041645005.1 Desulfotomaculaceae bacterium
CTTCTGGCCAAAGGTGCTTAAAGTATAACCGAAAGAATCAATGATTTTCAGGGTAGAGAGGAAGAGCCACTATGCGCATGTATGACCTGATTTTAAAAAAGAGAGAAGGCCAGGAACTGACCGCGGTTGAAATAAAATATTTTATCAGCGGCTATAATTGCGGCGAAATTCCTGACTACCAGGCTGCCGCTCTACTGATGGCAATTTTCTTTCGCGGCCTGAACGAAGGGGAAACCGCAGAGCTGACCATGGCTATCTGCGACTCCGGAGACCGGGCCGATCTTTCTGGCATACCCGGGATCAAGGTGGACAAACACAGTACCGGTGGGGTCGGGGACAAAACCACCCTGGTGCTGGTTCCCCTGGTGGCAGCCGCGGGGGTGCCTGTGGCCAAGATGTCAGGCCGGGGACTGGGCCACACAGGCGGCACGGTGGACAAACTGGAGTCTATCCCGGGCTTTAACGTGGCGCTTCTGCCGGCACAGTTTATTGAGCAGGTGCGCAGGGTTGGCGCCGCTGTTGTAGCTCAGACAGGCAACCTGGCCCCGGCGGACAAAAAATTGTACGCCCTGCGGGATGTTACGGCTACCGTGGACAGCGTGCCCCTCATCGCCAGCAGTGTTATGAGCAAAAAGATCGCGGCGGGCGCTGACGCCATTGTACTCGATGTAAAGGTAGGGAGCGGGGCTTTTATGAAGGACACCGCAGGCGCCTACAAGCTGGCCCGGACCATGGTGGGGATTGGCAGCCAGGTAGGCCGGCGCACCGTGGCGGTAATCACCGATATGGACCAACCCATGGGGCGTGCCGTTGGCAACGCCCTGGAAGTTAAAGAGGCGATTGACACATTAAAAGGTGAAGGCCCCCTGGATCTGCTGGAAATATGCCTGGTCCTGGGAGGGATAATGCTCTTACTGGCGGGGAAGTCGGCCAGTTTGGAAGAAGGCAAGTCGGAGTTGTACAAGCTGCTCGAAAGCGGCAAGGCGCTGGAAAAGTTTGAAGAATTAATCAGTGCCCAGGGTGGTGACCCGCGGGTGACCAGTGAGGGCTGGCGCCTGCCCGCGGCAAATTCGGTTCAGAACATAACCACACCTTTAGCCGGCTATGTTCAGGCAATTAACGCGGCAGAGGTGGGACGTTCCGCCATGCTGCTCGGGGCGGGCAGGGAAAAGAAAGATGCGCGGATAGACCTGTCTGTCGGCCTGGTATTAAATAAAAAAGTGGGCGACCCTGTTCAGGCGGGAGAAAGTTTGGCGACGATACACGCCAACAACCTTGAGCAATTAGAAGTGGTTAAAGAGACTGTCCTGCGCGTATACACCATCGGGTTAATGAAACCGGAACTAAAACCGCTGATAATCGGCACAGTGCCCGAAAATATATAAAATACTCAAAAAGGTGGTAATTTATTTCTATTATACATTTATACATTAGTTGCTTTCAGAATTATTGAGTAGGAGCCGTAAAGGCTCCTTTACTGTTTCGATGCTCCGCGTATAACTTTACTCCCCTAAAAACATAATAAAAAACGACAAAGATGATGAGGGGGAATTTTGTGTTGGGCAAGAGAAGATTTAGATGCGTTTTGTTGGCGCTGATAATTTTCAGTTTTACCCTGGCGCAGACGGTCTGGGCCGCGCCGGAAGCTGACAAGACAAAGAAAACAAAGGACAATGTCCCAGCCGTTTTGGAAACCACCGCACAGGCGGCGGTAGTGCTAGAACCTGTATCTAATAAAATTATTTATGAGAAAGAGCCGCACAAACAGCTGCCCATGGCGAGCGTAACGAAACTGATGACCCTTCTTTTGGCCACAGAGGCGGTGGATCAGGGGAAGTTCAAACTCACAGATAAAGTTGTGACCAGTGAAAACGCCTGGGAAATGGGCGGTTCACAGATTTATCTCGAGCCTGGTGAGGAAATGAGCCTGTGGGAGATGCTTCTGGCCGTAGGTCTGCAGTCCGCCAATGACGGCAGTGTGGCTGTAGCGGAGCATATCGCGGGCAGTGAGGAAGCCTTTGTCCAGGCTATGAATGATAAAGCTGCATCTCTCGGCCTGGTAAACACACATTTTGTAAATTGTCACGGGCTTACAGCGGATAACCATTACACCAGCGCCTACGATATGGCTGTAATTCTGAAGGAAGGTTTGAAGAGCCAGCTTTTCCGGCAGATTACCGCCACAAAAGAATATGACCTGCGGGGAGGCGCCTTTAAACTTTGGAATACAAACAAGATGCTCTGGTGGTATGACGGCGCCGACGCAGGCAAGACCGGCTGGACCGAAGCAGCCAACTACTGCCTTGCCTCATCTGCCGAGAGAAACGGGATGAGATTGATCTGCACAGTGCTGGGAACTGTGGAACCCAAAAGTCACTTCAGGGAGTCTACCAAACTGCTTGATAACGGGTTTGCCAGGTATAAGGCGGTAAACTTCGCCGAGCAGGGCGCTATTGCCGGCACGGTCAGGGTTAGCAAAGGCCAGTCCGCCAGCGTAGAGGTGTTGACCTCGGATAGAGTAGGCGTGGTGGTACCCAAAGGAGAAGACAAAGGTTTTGAGTCCAGGGTAGAACTGCCAAATTATATAAGCGCACCGGTGCATAAGGGGCAGGAAATAGGATCATATGTTATTACCAGGAACGGGCAGGAGAGTCTAAGGGTGAAATTGGTAGCCGGGGCAGATGTGCCGAAAGCGTCAATTATGCAGCAGATGAGGAGGGTAATTGACAGCGTTTATTAAAATATACATCTTAAAAGAGCTTAACTGGAGATATTATTATATTAAAAAAAGATATTCAAGCATTTACTTGAATATCTTTTTTTAATATAATAAAGAGATGCACATATTTTATGGTAACAATGTTAATTATATCGTAAATATTCTATCACAAACAAAATATCATGTCAAGAGAAAAAATGGAGTGTGATTCGTTGTGGACTATGCTCATAAACTGCGGGAAGAGACGGAGTATCTTGAGAAAACACTGGCTTTCATCAGGAATCAATTAGAAAAAGAAATTGGATTATTGCCTGATTTAAAGAAGAAACTTATAGAATTGCGTAAGGATATGTGGGAGAATACAGTCCATTTTACAAATGACTTTACCAGGCTCACAGAAATTAATCAGTATCTTGCGGAAGTTAATATTCAAACTGCAACCTATGAATATCTCCATAAAAAAATTGAAAAATACAAAAAAGTATTGAATAGCCCGTATTTCGGAAGATTTGATTTTATCGGTGACGATTCAAGTGATCGAGAAAAAATATATATAGGACTTTCCAACGTAGGGGACTCAAAAACGAACAGGATTTTTGTCTACGATTGGCGCGCCCCTATCTCAAGCATATTCTACCGGTTTGAACTTGGAAAAGCGTATTATACAGCGCCTGAAGCGAATATTTCAGGCGAAGTGGTTTTGAAAAGGCAATATAAAATTCATAATGCAAGTTTAAAATACTTCTTTGACTGCAACATAAATATCAATGATGAAATATTGCAGGAAGTCTTAATCCGCAACTCAACCGCAAAGATGAGAAATATTGTTGAGACTATTCAAAAGGAACAGGATTTAATCATCAGGGATTACGAAAATGAACTTCTAATTGTGCAGGGGGTCGCGGGAAGCGGCAAGACCTCTGTAGCCCTGCACAGGATTGCTTTCCTGCTTTATGAAGGCTTGAACTCAAAAATAAGTTCCAGTGACATTATAATCATTTCACCTAATGCTATTTTCAATAAATATATTTCAAGTGTTCTGCCTGAACTGGGTGAAGAAAACGTGCAGCAGACAACCTTCGGTGATATTGTCTCAAAACTCATAAATAACCGGTTAAAAACCGAAACCAGGCACAGGCAGCTGGAGTATTTAATCGCTTCCCAAAACATGGCAGAGGCAAATTTAAAAAAACAATGTATTGATTTTAAAAGCTCCCCGGTATTCAAAACAATTCTCGACAGGCTGATCAGGCACTGCGAGAGAAATATGATCATTTTTGAAGATATTTATTACGACGGCAAAATCGTGGAAACAAAGCAGCAGCTTAAAAACCGTTTTTTGAATAACAAAATCGAAATGCCCATGGCTAAAAGGCTTAAAAGGATTGAGGATATAATCTTAGAAAAAATACATCCTTTACAAAAGAACAGACTGGGCAAAATTGAAAAAATAGTTCAAAATAGCGAAGGCCATGATTTTGAAATTAAATCCTTTAGCCGGCTGCTCTCAATAAAGAAATCCAGGGTTTTCCTGGAGAAGCTACGTAAGTTTACAAATATTGATTATCTGCAACTGTACAAGGAACTTTTCAACGCACCAGGACTTTTATTAAAACTGGCCGGTGACCTGAAGGTTCCGGTGGACATAGAAAAAATAATCACAATGACCAGGGAGATGCTGAATAGGGGTATCGCTGCTTACGAGGACGGCGCTCCGCTCCTGTATCTCAAGTTAAAGATTGAAGGAGCTAATTTGTTACCTACTGTCGAGCAGGTTGTCATAGATGAAGCACAGGATTATGGTCCGGTGCAATACGAGGTTTTCAAGCTGCTGTTTAGAGATGCCAAATATACGGTATTGGGGGATATTAACCAGGCCATTGAAAGTAAGGAGCGGTCATCAATATATGCTGACATAACCAATATTTTCGATAAAAGAAAGACGGTAAAATTCTCTCTTAATAAAAGTTACAGGTCTTCTTACGAGATAAATGCTTTTACACAGAATATTTTAGGCAAAAATTCTGACTTTATTTCCTTTGAGAGACACGAAGCCAAACCGATTGTTGTTTTTAAAGAAACCCGGGTGGAACTTGAACACGCTATAGTGGAAAACGCGGGTAAATACCTTAAACAAGGGTACGATTCCATTGCTGTGATTTCTAAAACCGCCTGGGATGCTCGCAAGCTTTATGAAAGTATTAAAGATTTGATCGAGATCAAGCTTGTTGATTCACCAGATGAAGAAATAGAAAAAGGAGTAATGGTGATTCCGTCCTATATGGCCAAGGGATTAGAATTCGATGTGGTACTGGTGCATGATGTTTCCAGTGAAAATTACTTGACCGAATTAGACAGAAAACTGCTGTACATTGCCTGTACAAGAGCAATGCACAGACTGGCGCTTTTTTACACGGGAGAAAAGAGCCCATTTATATAACCTGAACTAAAAGTACCTTTTTGTCTCACTTGCCTTTTTAAAATATTTTTGGTAAGATTTAGCAAAAGGGTTTCTTCAATTAACTGAAAAGAAAGGGGGGTTATTGTGCTTTTAGATGTTGAAATAAAGAAGGACACCCTTGTGGTCCGGCCCAGCGGTGAACTGGATCTGGGAGTGGCCGACCGCTTCAGAAGAACCCTGGACGAGACTCTTGACAGGGGGCAGGCGAGAAATCTGGTTTTTAATATGGCAAGAGTGTCTTTCGTTGACAGTTCTGGATTAGGTGTACTGCTGGGACGATATAAGCGCATATCTAAAAATGGGGGAAAGGTGTTTATAGTTTCCCTTCAGCCCCAGGTGCGGAAAGTGCTTGATCTTTCCGGACTCCTGCGCATAATGTGTGAATTTCACAGCGAGAACGAGGCGCTGGAGAAAATTGGCTAGGGAAGGTGGTAAAATGCAGTTTATCAATCATATGAAACTGGAGTTTCTGAGCATACCGGCCAATGTGGCCTTCGCCAGGGTGACGGTGGCGGCTTTTGCCTCCCAGCTCGACTTCACACTTGCCGATCTGGAAGAAATAAAGGTAGCCGTATCAGAAGCGGTAGGTAATTCAATTATACATGGTTATGAAAGTATTCCGGACCGTTTTGTCAGGATCTATGCGAATTTGACCACAGATGCCCTGGAAATCAGGATAGAAGACGATGGTAAGGGCATTGAAGATATAAACAAAGCTCTCCAGCCTGCTTTTTCGACCGATGCCGAACGTTTAGGCTTGGGATTTGTGTTTATGCAATCTTTTATGGAGAATTTCCGGGTTGAATCATCACCCGGCCAGGGCACTAAAGTAATAATGAGCAAGAGCATTGGAACCAGAATAGCCAGAGCCAGTTCGGATCAATAGTCGGGAGATGGAAAAATGAGCAGCAGGTTGGTTGAGATGAACCTGCCCCGCTTTCCGTTGCTAAAAGACAAAGAAATGAGGGAGTTGCTTAAGAAAGCTAAAGCTGGTGAGGCTTATGCCAGGGACAAGCTGGTTAACTGCAACTTAAAGCTGGTCTTTAACATTGTTAGGCGTTTCCAAAACCGGGGCTATGAACTGGAAGATTTATTTCAAATCGGCTGTATCGGCCTGATGAAATCTATTGATAAATTTGATCTCAGTTATGACGTAAAGTTTTCCACGTACGCCGTTCCTATGATTGTTGGTGAAATCAGAAGGTTTTTGAGAGATGACAGCCCGGTCAAGGTCAGCCGTTCCCTGAAAGAGACGGCTTATAAAATACAGCAAGTCAGGGGCCTGCTCACAGCCCGTTTGGGAAGAGAGCCATCGGTGGGGGAAGTAGGCGCCGAACTGGGCTTATCAAGGGAAGAAGTTGTCAACGCCCTGGAAGCCACCCAGACCCCCACCTCAATTTATGAGACCCTGCACCAGGATGACGGTGACCCGATCTATCTGCTGGACCAGTTAAAGGGAGAAGAAACTGAGGATGCGCTGGAAAGTATCTCTATTAAAGCGCTGTTGGATAACCTGCCGGAAAGGGACCGTTATATTATAAACTTGAGGTTTTTTGAGGATAAGACCCAATCGGAAATCGCCAGGAGGCTGGGGCTTTCCCAGGTCCAGGTTTCCCGCCTGGAAAGGCAGGCGCTGAAAAAGCTCAAACAACTTTTGGGGAAAAGTGAACAATAGAATATAATTATGTCGTTAGCTCAGAGAAGAGATAAAACAATTTGACAGGATTTACAGGATTTAAATAAGATTAACAGGATTTAATAAGATTAATTGTTAAAAGTCTTATAAGGCAAACCTTTAGGAGGATTACTAAGTAAAAGGAATAATCATTTATTTAAATAATTAATCCTGTAAATCATGTTTAATCTTGTTAATCCTGTCAAATTGTATTTATTACAAGAGACGAATTTTTACTTCTAAACCATTAATACCGTCCTGAAAAAGGCCGGTATTTCCATTTTTAAACAAAGAGCGAAGGAAATTGAATAAAACAAATAGGCGCAACGTATAATACCAATTGTTTATAAAAATTAAGGGGGTAAAATTTATGCATGTTAAAGTATCTGAACTTGTGGGAGAATCGCCGGATAGCTGGAAAGGGGCCGTGCAATCGGCTATAACGGAAGCGTCAAGAACAATAAGGAACATAGTAGCCGTGGAGGTGGTAAACTTTACCGCCAACGTTGATAATGGCCGTTTGGTCGAGTATAAGGCCAACCTAAAAATAGCCCATACTGATTAAAGAGTAAAGGACACCGGAAGGTGTCCTTTAAACTGTATAAGGACAGGTCTTCGGGGGAAAATGAAACAGAGGTGGGCAAAGTGTCAGAAGCCATGATTTCCGAAAAGCAAAAAAAGGAATACGCTGAAATCGTCAAGCAGGTGAAACCAAAACCCAGGGTGTGGCGGAATATGTTCTGGGCTTTCGTTGTAGGCGGATTTATCTGTTTAATCGGCCAGGTTTTCTACAACTATTTTCTTAGACTGGGTTTGAACTTAAACGAGGCAGGTGCGGCAACCTCCTCGGCTCTGGTCTTTTTAGCCGCATTTTTAACCGGGCTGGGGGTTTATGACGAAGTCAGCAGGTTCGGAGGGGCTGGCGGTATCGTGCCGATTACAGGCTTTGCCAACTCGATGGTAGCCTCTGCTCTGGAATACCGCGCCGAAGGGCTTATATTAGGGGTTGGCGCCAGGCTTTTCACTATTGCCGGCCCGGTGCTGGTATGGGGGATTATGACAGCCTGGGCGGCTGGTATTTTATATTATTTTTTCAGATAGGGGTGGAATATTGGCGGCGTCTAAAAAAAACGGCAGTCAGACGGTCTGGTTTGAGAACCCGCCTGTAATCATTTCTACCGCGTCTGTAGTGGGTCCGATGGAAGGGGAAGGCCCGCTGGGCAAAACCTTTGATAAGGTTTTTAATGACACTTATTGCGGTGAGGAAACCTGGGAAAAGGCGGAGCAGCGGTTGATGCTCGATGCCATGAAAAAAGCCCTGCAAAAAGCCAATCTGCAAGAAAATGATATAGATTTCATGCTGGCGGGAGATTTATTAAACCAGATTATCAGCGCAAATTTTACAGCCAGGGCTTTGTCTATCCCCTTTATAGGACTGTACGGCGCTTGTTCCACCATGTACGAAAGCATGGCGCTGGGATCGATGCTGATTGACGGCGGCTTTGCCGAAAGGGTGCTGGTGGGCGCCTCCAGCCATTACAGCACAGCCGAGAGGCAGTTTCGCTTCCCAACGGAATTAGGCGTACAGCGGCCCATGACCGCCCAGTGGACGGTGACCGGCGCTGGGGCGGCTGTACTGGCCGGCAGGGGAAGCGGTCCGGTGATCACTCATGCTACCATCGGCAAGGTAATCGATATGGGGCAGGGTGATCCTCAGGACATGGGTGCGGCCATGGCTCCCGCTGCCGCGGACACCATCGCGCGGCATTTCCAGGATACCGGGCGAACTTGCGATTACTACGATCTTATTTTTACCGGTGACCTGGGGTCCTACGGCAAAAAGCTGGCAGAGCAGCTTTTAAAGCAAAAAGGTTATGATATCTCAGAGCGCTTTACCGACTGCGGCATTTTAATTTACAGCGGTGCGCAGGATGTCCACGCGGGAGGCAGCGGCTGCGGCTGCTCGGCTGTAGTTACCTGCGGCTACCTGATCGAGCGGCTTAAAGCCGGCAGATATAAACGGCTGCTCGGCATAGGCACGGGGGCGCTGATGAGTCCCTGCAGCGTGCAACAGGGGGAAACAATTCCCGGCATAGGTCACGGGGTTGTGATTGAAGCGCGTTAGGAGGCCATAAAAAGTGGTATTTTTTTGGGCATTTGTTGTCGGTGGAGCCTTATGCGTAATCGGCCAGCTGTTAATGGACCTGACCAGTTATAAGTTTACGTCGGCTCACGTTTTAGTAACCTTTGTCACGGCCGGCGCTGTTATCAGCGCCCTTGGCCTATACCAGCCCCTGGTAAAGCTGGCGGGCGCCGGCGCCACAGTGCCACTGACCGGGTTTGGGCACCTGCTGGCCCAGGGAGCCATAAACGGAGTTAAGGAAAACGGTATTCTCGGCGCCTTCAGCGGGGGGGTCGCGTCTGCCGCAGCTGGAATCACAGCGGCGGTGGTATTCGGTTATCTTGCGGCGCTAGCTTTTAAGCCGAGGGGGTAGGTTGTAGCTTGGACACTGCCAAAAGAAAGGTAATCCTGATCACAGATGGCGACAGAATAGCGAAGAAAGCGGTTGAAACAGCCGCCCAAAATGTGGGAGCGCGCTGCATATCCTGTTCAGCCGGCAACCCAACCACCAAGTCAGGCGAGGAGCTTGTTGATTTAATCAAAACCGCGCCTTCAGACCCGGTTGTGGTAATGCTGGATGACCGGGGCTATAACGGTATGGGCCGGGGTGAAACAGCCATGGCCTATATCGCCAATCACCCGGAAATCGAGGTCCTGGGAGTCCTGGCTGTGGCCTCAAACACCGAAAATGTACGCGGCTGTGAAGTTGACCTGTCAATAAACAGAAACGGGGATTTCATTGAGGGCCCTGTTGATAAGATGGGCTGGCCAGCGCAGACCGTCCTGGAGGGTGATACGGTAGAGGTTATCAACAAACTGAACATCCCGCTGGTAATTGGCATCGGGGATATTGGGAAAATGGACGGTGTGGACGAGGCTGAAAAGGGAGCACCCCTGACCACCAGAGCGTTAAAAACTATCCTGGACAGGAGTGGTTTTGAGGGGGGATTAATATATCATTGAAAATTGGCATACCCAGGGTGCTTCTATATTATTACTATTACCCTTTGTGGCGGGTTTTTTTTGAAGAACTGGGCGCCGAGGTGGTGCTTTCATCCCGTTCTACCAAGGGAGTCCTGGCTAAAGGCCTGAAAAGCGCTGTGGATGAAGTGTGCCTGCCTGTAAAACTGGCTTTTGGTCATGTTCTGGACCTGGCCGGCAAGGTTGACCTGATTTTTCTCCCTAGAATGGTGAGTGTTAAAAAGCGCGAGTATATCTGTCCAAAATTCATGGGTTTGCCTGACATGGTCCGCTGTTTGCAAGGGCTGCCACCGCTGATTGATGTTAACGTTAATCTGTATAAGAAGAAAAGCAACGCCTATGCCGCCGTGCAGGAGGTTGGGAAAATCCTGACTGGCAATCATCTAAAAATATGGATGGCCTACCGGCGTGCTCTAATTGTACAGAATAAATATTTCAGGCTCCTGCATTTAGGGCTGATGCCTCCCGAAGCTCTTGCAATCATGGAAGACCGGGTTAAAGAAGAGCCGCTGCCGGAGCGGGAAGATATGACCATCGCCCTGATCGGTCACCCATACAACATTTACGACTCCTACATCAGTATGGACCTAATCGACCGCGTGCGCGCCATGGGAGCGACGGTGGTAACAGCGGAACATCTTGCCGAAAATGTTGTAAGAAGACACGCCGCCCGCCTGCCTAAAAAGCTTTTCTGGACTCTGGGCCAGCGTATGATCGGGGCGGCCTGCCACTATCTTGAACGGCCGGATGTGTGCGGTATGGTACATGTGGCTGCTTTCGGCTGTGGTCCGGATTCAATGACAGGCGATCTGATTGAGCGGTACGCGCGCTCCGCCGGCAAGCCGTTTTTAAACCTGACCCTGGACGAACATACCGGTGAGGCCGGTGTTATGACCAGGCTTGAAGCTTTTTGGGATATGGTGAACTGGAGAAAAGCGGTAGGAGCGTGAGAAATGGGACGTGGGAAGTGGGACGTGAGACGTGAGAAGTGGGACCGGGAAGTTCGGATGTGAGGCGTAGGAAGTGGGACGTTGGAAATAATAAGTCGTAGTAAGATAAGCCGTAAGCCGTGGGCGTAATAAGACCCTATAGGAATGCAGAATATACTCACGTCTCACGTCCCACGTCTCACGACCAAATCGGAGGTGAATCATGCGCGTAACTTTTCCTCATATGGGGAATCTATATATTCCTATCAAAGCGATGCTCAATTACCTGGGAGTTAATGTGGTAGTCCCGCCGCCTTCAAGTAAAAAAACCCTGACACTAGGCGCAAAGTACGGGCCGGAATTCGCCTGTCTGCCCTTGAAGTTGAATTTGGGGAACTTTATAGAAGCCTGTGAACTGGGGGCGGATACCATTATTATGGCCGGTGGGTGCGGGCCGTGCCGTTTTGGCTACTATGCCCAGATTGAGCACGCTATTTTACGTGATATAGGTTGCGATATGCGGCTAATCGTTTTTGAGCCGCCGGAGCGCCACTTTTCGGAACTGCTGGTTAAAATCAAACGAATATCCGGAAACCGTTCCTGGTGGCAGGTGATCCAGGCCGTTCACTTTGGCTACCAGAAAGCAAGAGCGGTAGACGAAGTGGAAATGGCCGCTTTTAAGTCCCGGCCCAGAGAACTGACACCCGGGTTAACCGACGCCGCCCAGACAGCGGCGCTAAAATTAATTGACGCTGCAGCCTCCCAGAGCGAACTGGTGGAAGCAAGAAAAAAGGCCAGTGCGATCATGTCGAATATTGCCGTGGATTATAGCAGGCCGGTTGTAAAAATAGGTGTGATCGGTGAAATATATACATTGCTGGACCCCTTTTCCAACCAGTACCTGGAGAGGCGGCTGGGTATTCTCGGAGCGGAGGTAGATCGCTCTATTTACCTGAGTGAGTGGGTCAACGACCACATTTTCATGGGGCTGGTTAAAGGGATGAGATCCAGGAAAGAAGCCTGCGGGGCAGCCTTTCCCTACCTGCGGCATTTTGTGGGCGGCCACGGGCAGGAAACCATAGGCAGCGCTGTAAATTACGCCCGCTCAGGGTATGACGGCCTGATTCAAGTTTTACCTTTCACCTGTATGCCGGAGATAGTGGCTGAAAGTATCTTGCCTGAAATGAGCGCGGACTACGGCATCCCGGCCATGACCCTGATTGTGGATGAACATACCGGTGAAGCGGGAACACTAACCCGCCTGGAGGCTTTCGTGGACTTGCTGGACCGGAAAAAGGAAACAAGGGAGGCTCTGTATTCATAAATTATGAAAGGATATCTGGGGGTAGACATTGGCTCAGTCAGCACAAACATAGTCTTCATAGATGAAGGCGGTGTCGTTTTCGAGGCTATTTACCTGAG
>JBAZQW010000245.1:0-3470 GCA_041645005.1 Desulfotomaculaceae bacterium
ACGGTTCTGGTGATTGGCGGGGCTTCCGCCAATACGGCCATGATCAACATCTTGAAAAAAGAAATTCGCAATCTTTACATACCGGAAGAGGCCAGGTATTTCGAAGCGCTGGGCGCCGCGCTCTGGGCGCTGGACACGGAAACAATGCCAGTGGCCAGCCCGGACGACTTATTTAAAATGGGAGAGGATTCATTTTCATATCTGCCGGCCATTAAAGAATTCACCTCTAAGGTAGATTTCAAGGAGACCTTCCGCCAGGAAGCGCAAAAAGGAGATACCTGCATTGTGGGGCTGGACGTAGGCTCAACCACTACCAAAGCGGTGGTGATGCGAAGCGGCGACAAAGCGATCCTGGCCAGCTGTTACCTGCGCACCAACGGCGACCCGATCGGTGCTTCCAGGCAATGCTACCGCGAGGTTAGCCTGCAGTTAAAAGAGGAAGTGCAAATAATTGGGCTGGGTGTGACAGGGTCCGGCAGGCAGATTGCCGGGCTGCATGCTCTTACCCCGGCGGTAATAAATGAGATTATAGCCCACGCGGCTGCCGCTGTGTATTTTGATCCTCTGGTGGACACCATTTTTGAAATCGGAGGGCAGGATGCCAAGTACACTTACATAACCAACGGTGTTGCTTCCGACTACGCCATGAACGAGGCCTGCTCCGCGGGAACGGGCTCTTTTCTGGAGGAAGCAGCACGGGAGTCCCTTTATATCAGCACGGAAGAAATAGGGGATATCGCCCTGACCAGCGACAAACCTCTTAATTTCAGCGACCAGTGCGCCGCTTTTATCAGCAGCGATATCAAGAGCGCCATCCAGGAAGGGACCGATGTGCCTGACCTGGCAGCGGGACTGGTCTACTCCATCTGCCTGAATTACATCAACAGGGTCAAGGGGAACCGGGCTGTAGGCCGCAAGGTATTCATGCAGGGAGGGGTTTGCTACAACAAAGCTGTACCGATGGCGATGGCCGCGCTGACCGGCAAGGATATCATTGTGCCGCCGGAACCGGGGCTCATGGGCGCTTTTGGGGTGGCGCTGGAAGTGAAAAACAAGCTCGGGCTGGGGCTGCTGGAGCCGGCGGAGTATGATCTGAAAGAGCTGGCGGAGCGTGGTGTTACCTACGGCGAGCCTTTTACCTGCGCCGGGGGCAGGGAAAAGTGCGATCGCAAATGCTCTATCAACAGGATTAAAATACTGGGTAAGATTTACCCGTTTGGCGGGGCCTGCAACAAGTACGTCAACCTGATCAAGGATAAAAAGGAGCCTGATCTCGAGAATTTTGATCTGGTCAATCTCCGGGAAAGACTGGTGTTTAAAAAATTCGGCACTGAAAGGGGCAGGCGCCTGCTGCCGCCTAATCATAAAACTGTGGCGCTGAACAATTCTTTGCTGACCAATTCGCTCTTTCCCCTTTTCTACAACTTTTTTACAGCCCTGGGCTTTGAAGTGCTGCTGGGCGAGGAGATTGTCGCTGAGGGCATGGAAAGAAGAGGCGCGGAATTTTGTTATCCTGTTGAGATTGCGCACGGTTCGCTGATGGGCTTGATCAGGAAGAATCCCGATATCTTTTTCCTGCCACATGTGGGCTCCCTCCCTGTAGAGAAGGGCATTGACACCAGCGTCACCTGCCCTTTTGTCCAGTCTGAGCCATACTATCTTCAGACGGCCTTTGGTGAATTAAAAGGCAAGCTGGTGCTAAAGCCGGTGCTTGATTTCTCCGGTGGTTATGAATGCGAGCAGGGCAGCTTTGTCAATATGGGCAGGCAGTTAGGGTTAGGCGCAAAAGTGGTGAAAGAGGCGTATGACCTGGCGGTGCAGGCTCAAAAGGATTTTCACGCTGAGTGCCTGAGCGCCGGGAAGCTATTTCTGGAAGATCTTGAACAGCACCCGGATGAAACAGCCGTGGTGCTCTTCGGCAGGCCATATAACGCTTTTACTAAAAAGGCCAATATGGGAATTCCGCAAAAGTTTGCTACCAGGGGCTACCGGGTTATTCCCTATGATTTTTTACCCTATGGGGATGAGGATACATTTGAAAATATGTTCTGGGCACAGGGACAGATGAACCTTAAGGCGGCCAGATTTGTCAAGCGCCACCGGCAGCTTTTTGCCACCTATATCACAAATTTCAGCTGTGGCCCGGATTCCTTTATTGTCAGCTTCTTCAGGGACATCATGGGCGAAAAACCTTCGCTGACCCTGGAACTGGACAGTCATTCGGCGGATGCCGGGCTGGATACGCGGGTGGAAGCTTTTCTCGATGTTGTCAAAAGCTATATCGAAACCAGCAAGAGCGGAAAGGTCGCAGAGCCTGAAATATTTAAGCCGGCGGCAGTGGTTAGTGAGAATGACAGGACCTGGGTGGTGGACTCCAGGGGAGAAAGGTATCCTTTAAATCACCCCAGGGTGCATGTGCTCATGCCGTCCATGGGAGACATGGGCTCAAGGCTGCTGGCTGCGTCCTTAAGGCATCTCGGAATTAATGCTACTGCAGTGCCGGCCCCGGCGTCCAAGGAATTGAAAATCGGCAAGGGCTACGCTTCCTGCAAGGAGTGTCTCCCACTTATATTGACCGTGGGCAGCCTGTTTGACTACCTGGAAAACAGGGAAAACAGGGATGAACTGCTGGTCTATTTTATGCCCACTTCCTCCGGGCCCTGCAGGTTTGGGCAGTACAACATATTTATAAAAAGTCTGATCGAGAAGATGCGGCTGAGTGATGTCGCCCAGATCTCGCTGACCTGTGAGAACAGCTACGCGGGGCTGGGCACCGGATTTACCATAAGAGCGTGGCAGTCTGTTGTTATCGGTGATGTACTCGAGGAAATATACAGCGCCATCCTCACTATCGCCAACAATAAAGATCAAGCCCTCGGTGTTTTTAATGACGTATGCGCAAAGATCATCAGTAGTGTGGAAAAGGATGACTGGAAAGGCCTCAAGGAAAACCTCAGGGAGGCCGCCGGCATGTTGAAAACGATCCCAAAGGACAGCCCTCTGGAACAGACACCCAAAGTGGCTCTGGTCGGGGAGATCTTCGTGCGCAGAGATGGATTTTCCAGACAGTATCTAGTTGAGAAACTGGCCGGCAAGGGAATCATGGTCAAGACCGCGCCCATAGCGGAGTGGGTGTATTTTTGTGATTACCTGATGAAAAATAACCTGAATGCCGGCAACGGTAAAAAAGGATTTATCGGCAACTATATTGAACAGTTTTTTAAAAACTCGTACGAAAGGACAATAAAAGGGATTTTCTCGCGCTCCGGCCTGTATGAGGCGCACATGGTGGATGTGGAGAAAATGATTGAAAACGTTTCAGACCTGATCTCGCCGAAGCTCACGGTGGAAACAATTCTGACCGCGGGCGCCGCTATCACGGAAGTGGTTGAAGAGGTGGCGGGAGTTATTTCGATCGGACCGTTTGGCTGCATGCCCAGCAGAATCGCGGAAGCTGTGGTAAACGCCAG
>JBAZQW010000085.1:0-8815 GCA_041645005.1 Desulfotomaculaceae bacterium
AATGAACGAAACAAAAATGGCCACGGCCGAAGACAAAGATCTGGTGGCTAAGGTCATGCAGCGCTGCCCGTCACTCCCGTTCCTGGCGGTTGAAACAGACGGCAACCCTTTTCCCCAGGTTATTGAGGCCAGGCTGGAGATATTCTGCCTCCAGGTTAAAAGGCTGCATGACCGGATCCAGGAAATTAAAGCAAAAGGCTTATATGACAATGCCGCCAGAGCTGAAAACAAAGAGGAACGTCAGGGTATATTAAAGCACCTGCGCAAGGCCAGGTAGAGTGGAGTAGATACAAAGAGAGAGGGTGATCAGTTGTCTTTCAAAGATATTCTTTTTACTAAGCAGGACTCTATCGCCACCATTACCATGAACCGTCCCGCTAATTTCAATGCTCTGAATCTCAGTATGTCCGAAGAACTTAACACAGCGCTGGAGATGTGCGGCAGGGACCGGGAGATCAGGGTGGTTGTGCTTACCGGCAGCGGCAAAGCTTTCTGTTCCGGAGGCGATATCAAGTATTTTGAACAGTTTGCCGGCTCGCAGCCGGACGAGCCTGTCTACCGCCTGATTGAACCCTGCAACCGCGTTGTTCTGAACATCCGCCAGATGCCCAAGCCGGTGCTGGCCGCCATAAACGGTTCAGTCGGCGGCGCGGGAATGTCGCTGGCGCTTTCCTGCGACCTGCGCATTTGTTCCTCCCAGGTCAAGTTTAAACAGGCTTATACCAGCCTGGGCCTGGCGCCTGACGTGGGTTGGTGCCTCTGGGTAGGTTTACTGGCAGGCTTTAGCAAGGCCAGTGAAATGATTTTCCTCGATCCGGTTTATGACGCGGACCAGGCCTATGCCATGAATCTTGTGCATAAGGTGGTAGCGCCGGAAGCGCTGGAAGCGGCGACGCGCCAATGGGCTGAGCGGCTGGCCGCCGGAGCGACGCGCTCTTTCGCCATAGCCAAGGCCGGCCTGAATCACTCGCTGCTCACACTTTTGGAGCGTCAGCTCGAGTTTGAGCGCCAGGGTGTGCTGGACGCTTCGCGAACCAGTGACTACCAGGAGGGGCTGAGCGCCTTTTTGGCCAAGCGTAAACCTGTTTTCAAAGGAGTTTAAACTGACATTTTTCTGGAGGCCGGTAAAAAAATAAGATATAATAAACAGTAACTGACCAGAAAACTGGAGGAGAAAACATGGACATATTTTCTGCCATTGGCAACACACCACTTGTGGAATTAAAGACGCTCAACAACGGGAGCAAAGTGAGGATCTTCGGCAAGCTGGAAGGAAATAACCCGGGTGGCTCGGTCAAAGACCGCCCCGCCTACTATATGATCAAGAAAGCGGAAGAGTCCGGCGAACTCACTAAAGGAAAGATTATCCTGGAGCCGACCTCCGGCAACACCGGGATTGCCATAGCGATGATAGGCGCCGCAAAAGGGTATAAGGTCAAGCTGGTTATGCCGGGCTGTGTAAGCGTGGAAAGAAGCCGCATTCTGGAAGCTTTCGGAGCGGAGGTAATCCTTACTCCTGCGTGTGAAGGAACTGACGGCGCAATCAGAAAGGCTCACCAGATTATAGAGGAAGAGCCCGAAAAGTATTATATGCCCAATCAGTTTGCGAACATAAACAATACCCTTTCCCATTACGAGACCACAGGCCCGGAGATTTTTAAACAGACTGAAGGCGAGATCGACGTTTTTGTCGCCGGTATGGGTACAACCGGAACGCTGATGGGGACAGGACTCTACCTCAAAGAAAAAAAACCTGAGATAAAAATTATCGGTGTTGAGCCTTTAAAAGGCCATGCCATCCAGGGACTGAAAAATATGCAGGAAGCTATAGTACCGAAAATCTACCATCCGGAACAGATGGATGAGAAGGTCAACATAGAGGATGACGAGGCATATGAAACGGCAAGGCTGCTGGCCACCAGGGAAGGTATTTTCGTGGGCATGTCCAGCGGCGCGGCGGTAGCGGCGGCCTTGCGCCAGGCCAAAAAGATGGATTCCGGCACCATAGTGGCCATCCTGCCCGACCGCGGGGACCGCTATCTGAGCACCACCCTGTTCAGGTCAATCTGCGCCAAATGCTCCCCCTAGAATGGGACGTGAGACGCTGGAAAACGGGACATTTCCATGGGGACATTTGATGATGTGTCCCCTTTTTAATTGGGAATATCTTATTTTGCCACCATTTCCTGTCGGAGATTATCGAACGCTCCGCCAATGTGTTAAGAAGAGGACCCAGCTAATGACTAGCCGGGTCCTGGAAGGGTCTAGTACATTTTTTTGACGCTGTCAGCGTTAGTTTCTTGTGACCCTTTGGCAACGTATGTTTTGCAGCAGGTTGACATACAGGAGCCGGCTGCGGCAGGAGTCAGTTGTTGGGCTATGGCGGCGTCAATATGGTCAGGCTGCTGGCTGCCGAACTCATCCGTGGATACCAGGATTTCGTTAGCATGGCACTTGTTTCCCTGGTTCCAGTAATGGCAATCGTTGACAATACAGTGGATATGCTGTTGATTCATAAGCTTAAGTCACCCTTTCTTTTTTATTTTTGGTGCTTTAGTATTTTGTTCTGTTAACAAGCAAATTATAAGATAGCTCATTCTTTAACTTTTTGGTATATTTTAAAAAAGATCCATTTTCATTATGAACCTCTGCCATACAGGTTTGAAATACTAAACAAAATTGAATTCGCCGGCATGGCTGTTGTATAGATAGAATTAATAAAATATCAGGTGGGGTGTCAGTGAACAAATTATACCGATCAAGGAAAATCAGAATGATCGCCGGAGTGGCAGGGGGGCTGGCCGAATATTTTGAAGTTGACGTGACTCTGGTGCGGCTGCTCTGGGTGCTGGCCGTTTTTGCAGGCGGCGCGGGTGTTTTGGCCTATATTGTTGCTGCTATTATCATCCCGGAAGAAAAAGACGCACCCGGATATCCTACAGAGGAGCAGGGCGAGACCGTTGCCACACCAGAAAAGAGTCTGCGTAGGGAAAGAACTCGCCGCAATGCCGGCCTCCTGCTGATCGGCCTGGGCATTGTGCTTCTTGCGCACGAACTACTGCCCTGGGACTTAATGCGCTATTCATGGCCTCTGCTGTTGATTGCGCTGGGATTTTTCATTGTTTTTAGGGACAGGAAGGGGTCCGGATAATGAGAATAGGCACTTTCATAATTGGCCTGGCTTTTATTCTGGCCGGAGTAATGGCTTTGCTTATTAACCTTGGTTATGGCACCTGGGATTTTACGGTCCAACTGCAAAAAATGTGGCCTGTTATATTCATAATAATCGGGCTCAGCTTTTTTTGGAAGGGAAGGATTCCCCAGTGGCTGGGATTGATAATAATACTGGTGCTGGTAGGGGGGGTTGTGTTTTTTTTCATAAGCGCCCCCCGGTTGGTTTTCGATTTTAACTATCGATACTTTTTAAATATCTAAGAGCCGGAGGTTTTGCAGATGAGGCCTTATCGCAGAAGTTCCTTTCTGCTTGGCATTGCGGTCATTGCTCTGGGTGTGATACTACTCCTGAACAACTTTGATATCCTCAATGTAAGTGTGGGCTATCTGATTTCAACTTACTGGCCTGTTTTACTTGTGATCTGGGGTGTAGATCTGGTAATCCCTGATTCAGAGTCCAAAAGCTTCAAACTCCGGAGAAAGTCAGGAGCGCTGGTTACCGGTTTAATCCTGATAGCCCTGGGTGTGCTCATCATTGGGCACAACCTGGGCTTGTATGAATTAAACTTTTCCATCTTCTGGAGGTTGTTCTGGCCGGTGGTTATTATTTTAATCGGCTGGAGTTTTTTAAGGGGGACATCTGGTTCGGGTGGTGTCCACTGGGCTGTTATGAGCGGGATTGAATTAAAGCAAAAAGGCTGGAAATTAGAAGATGGAAGTTTTTTTGCCTTGATGGGTGGTGTCAGGATGGATCTGAACGCCGCTGAGATTCCTGAAGGGGAGATTCGCTTAAATGTAACAGCCGTTATGGGCGGCATTGAAATTATAGTGCCACCCCGGATCGGAGTTGATTGCGAAGGCACTGCCGTACTGGGCGGGGTGAAATTCTTTAATGAGGATAGCGGTGGTATTATCGCCAGCAGGAAATCGGAATACAAGGGCGAGACTGAAACCGGCACAAAGCTTGTGCTGCGGTGTACCGCGATATTGGGCGGCGTTGAAATAAAACACTGAGGTGAATTGGGTAACAACCCGCGACAAGGGGGTTATGACCTGAAAAAGGCTGTTGCCATAGTCGAATGCTCAAACTACGATCAGGAAACCGTCCGGCAGGCGGTGAACCGGCTGGCCAATCTTTTAGGTGGTTGGAGCGCTTTTGTCCGGCCAGGTGAAAATATCTTAATCAAGCCAAATTTATTGATGAAGAAGAGCCCCGCTGAAGCGGTAACAACACACCCGTCGTTGGTTGAGGCTGTCGCCGGGGAGGTCAGTGGGGCGGGCGGCAGGGCGGTAATTGCTGATAGTCCCGGCGGACCGTTTAATACCTGGCTTTTGCAGCGGGTTTACCAGGGCTGCGGTATGACTGAAGCGGCAGGGCGGAGCGGTGCCTCCCTCAATTTTAATACGGCGGAAGCTGCGCTAAAAGTACCTGCCGGAGGACTACTTACCGGGATAACGGTTATGGAGGCGGTGAGCCAGGCGGATGGGGTCATTTCCCTGAGTAAATTGAAAACGCACGGTTTGACCAGATTTACCGGCGCCGTTAAAAACTTGTTCGGGGTGATTCCAGGATTAAAAAAGGCCGAGTATCACGTCAGGATGCCCGGTGTGCAGGAATTCTCCGCCATGCTTGTAGACGTCGCCCGGGCTGTCTCGCCGCGCCTGCACCTGATGGACGCTGTGGTGGGCATGGAAGGGGAGGGCCCTTCTGCCGGAAAACCTGTGAATATCGGTGTGCTCCTGGCCAGCACCTGTCCCCATGCCCTGGATTTGGTCGCCACGGCACTGGTGGGTATCGCTGCCGGGGGAGTTACGACCATCTCAGAAGCTGTTAGAAGGGGTTATATCAAAGGGGATGTAAAAGAAGTCGTCCTGCTGGGGGATCCGGTATCCCTGCCCAGGGTGCGCTTTCAAGTGCCGCCGGGGGCGGGGGATTTTGATCTTTTAAAGGCTAATGCCCGCCTGCCCGGGTGGTTGATCGACGCGGTCAACCGGTCTCTGCGCCCTTATCCCACTTTTTCTCAGGAAATGTGCCTTGGCTGCGGTGAATGCGCCCGGATCTGTCCTCCCGGAGCTATATGTTCAGATGAAAAGACTCCCCGGGTCGATCTGGATAAGTGCATCCGCTGTTTCTGCTGCCAGGAACTTTGTCCGCAAAAAGCTGTGATGATCAGCAGACCCTGGCTCGGCCGGATGTTTTTCAAATAATAGGAAGCAGGAGGATAAAATGCAGCCTCGTTTCAATACGATCTGGTTTATTCTAATCGCCGGAGTGGCGGTGCTCGGCCTGCTGTACGTCTGGTTCACTATCTTTCCTGGCCGGGTAAATCCCGAGACCTGGCAGTATTTCAGCGGGGAGCAGGTTGAACGCGGCCGGCAGTACAGCAGGGCCATTCGCCTGGTCTTTATCTTTTCGACTTTCGCTCAGATTTTTTTCTTGCTCTGGTTTGTCTTCGGAGGCCGGGCAGAGGCACTGGCCCGCTGGGCCGGGCATACTGCCGGTGGTTTCTGGACCGGCCTTTTGCTGTTTTTCATGGTGCTCTGGTTGTTTTTAGAGCTGATTAACCTGCCCTTTACACTTTTCAGCGGCTACTTCTGGCAGCACTGGTGGGGCTTTTCCACCCAGACCATGGGCTCCTGGTGGATCGATTATGTTAAGGAAAGCGCTATAAGCCTGGTCCTTTCCGCCGCCGGGGTTCTTATCCTTTTCCGGTTGATGAACCGCTGGCCCAACGCCTGGTGGCTGGCTACCGCCGCCTTTCTTTCAGTCTGGATTTTAATTCAGACTTTTCTCTGGCCTGTGGTTGTCTCTCCACTGTTCAACCGCTTTACGCCGGCCACAGATCCCGCCGTAACTTCCATGGTCCGGGATCTGGCCGAAAAGGCAGGGCTGCCTGTGGATGAGGTGCTGATTATGGACGCCAGCAGCCGCACCACCAGAACCAACGCCTATTACGCTGGTTTGGGTAATACCAAACGGATCGTACTGTATGACACTCTGTTAGAAGCATACCCGCTGGACGAAGTGAAAGCGGTAGTTGCCCATGAAATGGCCCACTGGCTGCGGGGCCATATTATCCAGGGCTTAATCCTGGGTATACTGGGCAATTTCATCCTCTGGGGCCTTTTGTTTTTGCTGCTGCGGGGGACCGTGCCGCATTTGACGCGCAACCCGGTAACCTGGGCGGTGATACTGCTGTTCTTTCTAATTGCCTCTTTTGCTAGCAGCCCTTTGCAGAACTATATCTCCCGGCGTATGGAAACAGAAGCCGACCGGACCTCTGTAACACTTACCGGAGACGTCCCGGCTGCGGTACGCCTGGAGATAGACCTGGCCACCGGGAACCTGTCGGATGTAGCCCCGGCTCCCTTTGTGCAATGGTTCAGTTACAGCCATCCGCCTGCCCCAATCCGGATCAAAACTGTTGAACAAGCCGGTAAAGCAGCGGATTTATCTACTACGCTACTTTCAACCAACTTTTGAATCACAGTGTTTTCGTCAGCGCATAATGCCTTTTAAGGCACCGTTATGAAATCCCAACCAGATCGTCCCTTATCAGATCCTTCTGTACTTCCACCGTACCCGCTCACGAACCTACCCGTGATTTTCCCGTAAGAATATTGGAAAAAATGACAATGTTATGTAGGAAATTTGATACAAAAGGTAGAAGTATACAACTCAGTTACCATTATCCATTATTAATATTCAGATGTGAATTACTATTTGAATTTTGAAGGGAAGTCGTCGTGGCTCGTATTGTAGTGGAAAAAGGACAACCAGAAGAGAGTATAATTCGTTTTCCTTATGATCCCACACTGGTGGCAAAGATAAAAACAATTGAGGGTCGTCGCTGGAATCCTTTGGAAAAATATTGGACAGTTCCTATTACTCATGACCATCAGGCAAAAGGGAGAAAGGATAGATATACTATTCTATCGCGGGTGGCACTGGAAGCTTTAGAGAGATACTTGGAACAATATCGTCCTGAGGATTGGATATTCCCCGGTGCTGAGCCCGGACGTCATTTGCATGAGCGTTCCGTACAAAAGATATTTGAGCAGGCGCAAGAGAAAGCCGGCATCAAGAAAGATGTGTCGGTTCACACACTACGGCACTCTTTTGCCACACACTTATTGGAAGCGGGCACTGACTTGCGATATATACAGGAATTGCTCGGGCATCAAAGTTCCAAAACCACAGAGATTTACACCCATGTCAGTGAGCGCCATATCGGAAGAATCCAAAGTCCCCTGGACAGTCTGATGTCCAGGCAGAATAGCAACGGGAAGGACATGCCTACATAAGCGGATATTCACGAACTAGTTCGTCTAATGCACCTGATTTTGGGGGATTCACGAACCTTTTTGGTGCGCGAATCCATAAGTTATCGGAAAGATGAGGCTGGGCCGCCGCGTCCTGCGGCGGATTAGACGGAATATCTTTTAAGATATAAAGGATAAGGAGATAGAAAGTGCGAGATAAACGATTTGTTGCAGTACACCGTGGCGGCCTACTCACCAAAGATAATCATCGTAAATTAATTAGATGGGCTAGGGAGTGTTCGGAACACGTATTATCACTCATTGACGGGAATATCGACACGCGGTTAGTTTATGCTCTACATGTGGCTAAAGAATGGGAAAATGGAAATGTACCAGTAGGTGAGGCGATGAAAGCTTCAGTCGGCGCACATGCTGCTGCAAGAGAATCTTCAAACCCGGTTTCAATTGCAGTAGCTCGTTCCATTGGACATGCTGTTGCTACGGCTCATATGGCAGACCATTCATTAGGAGGAGCATTGTATGCTCTGAAAGCCTTGAAGCATGCAGGTAAATCAATAGATGAAGAAAGAGTATGGCAAAACAAACAGTTACAACAATTACCATCTGAAATTGTGGAGCTAGTTCTAACTACAATGATGAAGAAAGAAAAAGGTTTAAAAATATAATGAAACTGAGCTAAGAATAATTCAAGTGTAACTTAGATTCTAAAAATAAATTATCAATTCTAAGAAGAAGTAAATAGCGTAATTGAAGGGCGCGACGTCCTGTCGCACTCTGGCTCCGGGGGGCCTCATCCATCCGATAACACAGCGTTCCCGCAACTTAGCATAGATGAATGCTGTATGACGCTGCGGGAACGCTTGGACGTTAGGCGACATGTGGCAGGATCTGCCATCCATGGCAGATTTTTATGGAACTAATAATTGGGGGCATTCATCTTTGGGAACGGTTTCCAATTGGTATGTCAAAGGGTAAATAAAAAGGAGCTTTTGATATACTCTTTCAATTCATCTATTTAACTTTTCGTGCATGAGCTGTTTCCATTGGCAAGGTTTCAATTTTAGTCTCGATTCTTTCTAGGGTATTGATAATAGTTTCATTTTTTTCATTTTGTACTTCACGAGCATCAAATAATGCTTTGATTTTATAACCTAAATCATTTTCAACTTTCATTTCTATTTTTTGGACTCGAGAGGTTAATACATTAAGTTGAGAATTAGTTTCGGTTTGGTTTTCAAGGATTTTTGAGAGAAGATCCATTACCTTATCATCCAATATTATCGCCTCCTATTAAATAGCTTATCGTCTTTGAAAGATAAGTCAAGGAGAATTTTAAGGGTTGCCATCCATGGCAACT
>JBAZQW010000242.1:0-3500 GCA_041645005.1 Desulfotomaculaceae bacterium
AGGTAGCAAGGGTGATCAGACTCGAGGGAATCAAAGATTCTTTTCAAAGTTCTCCCCTGGGCAAGCTGGGTTCATACCTGATCTGGGGGATTGCGGCCGGTTCGCTGCTTTTATTAGTGTTTGCAAAACTGGTTGAAGATCTTTTATACCAGGAACTTGGAGCGCTTGACACGGTGGTTGGCGATTTCATTCGCAGCTTTGCCAGTGGTGGTGTGACAAATGCGGCCGTTACCATAACCCAGGTAGGGTCCGCTTTTGTGGAAATCAGTTTGATGCTGTTTGTGGGGGGGTACTTGCTGTTTCGTTTGAAACACACATGGGAAGCGGTGGTTCTGTTTAGCAGCCTGGTTGGCGGATGGCTTCTGAATACGGTTCTGAAGCATGCTTTTCAACGCACGCGCCCGGATATCCAGCACCTTATCGAGGTGGGCGGTTACAGTTTCCCCAGTGGACACGCCATGATCTCCACTGCTTTTTACGGGATGTTGGGCTATTTGCTATGGCTGAGCCTGCGTGAGCGATCAAAACCGGCCTGGCCTGTAATCGTGTTAACCTTGTGTCTTGTTTCTTCTATAGGGGCCAGCCGTGTTTACCTCGGTGTTCATTTCCCCAGTGATGTGATCGCAGGCTTTGCGGCGGGGGGCGTATGGTTGATAGCCTGTATCATTGGCCTGCACACTATTAGGAAATATAAAGTTTAAGACCCCAGCCTATTATGGAAACAGGGGCCGGAGTCTTGTAAACAACTACTATACATAAACTTCACTACTATTTGCGAATATCAGTACTCTGCATGTCACCGCATCTTCTGCACTTGTAAAACTTGTAAACCGAATCCTCGTCTTCTGTGGTAAACAGATGTTGTGTTTCTCCGCCGCACTCACAGTCAAGTTCGCTCTCAGTGTGGTTTTTTTCTTGTTCCATTAAGACCCTCTCCTAGTAATTAATTTTCAGGTTACCTAATGTAACGGGATGCGCCTAAATACCTTTCGCTATAATATGATGAGGATAGTGAAGTAATGGTAACATCTCCTGTGCCTGAGCTGGAATGAATAAACTGGTTCTCCCCTATGTATATGCCGACATGTGAAGGACCTGCCTCATAGGTGGAGAAAAACACAAGATCTCCCAACTGCAGCTCACTTACCCTGGCGCCCGAATAGTACTGCTCATCCGCCATGCGGGGGACGCTGATGTCAAAGTGATTAAACACATAGTATGTAAAACCGGAACAGTCAAAACCTGATGGCGACCTGCCCGCCCAGACATATGGTACGCCTACAAACTGCTCGGCGAACGCTACCAGGGCCGGGGCTTTGCGGTCCACATCCTGTCCCCTGTTGGAAATAGTCCCTCTGGGCTTTGGTGACTGCATTGCCGCCAGGGTGGCTGAGCCGGTGATGCCGTCAACTTCCAGGTAGTTATCGGACTGGAATACCGCGACAGCACTTCGTGTGCCCGGGCCATATGAACCATCGAGAGGACCCTGGTAGTATCCCAGGTCACGGAGCCTACTCTGAATTTTAAGCACGTTGTTACCGGACATACCTTGTTTATACGGTGGTTGCTCACTGTTTGGGCTGGCAGGTGATCCAGTTGAATCACTACTCCTGGAAACATCGGGACTGAGCAGGCGCAGCGCCCTCAATGTGTCCATGCCGGCAATGCCGTCAGAAGTCAGTTGGTTGGCTGACTGAAAACTGACCACGGCGTTGCTTGTGCCTGTACCGAATGAGCCATCCAGTGCCCCCTGATAGTACCCCAGGTCATATAGTTTGGCCTGCAGTTTGAGCACCATGTCGCCCGATGAACCAGTCTTTAGCGGGAGTTGATCACCACCGGAAGGAGTGCCGGCATTGCCGTTAAGGTTCAGAGTCGCCAGGGTTGCTGAGCCGGCGATACCGTCAACGTCAAGGCCGTTGGCTGATTGAAAACTGGCCACGGCGTTGCTTGTGCCTGCACCGAATGAGCCATCCAGTGCCCCCTGATAGTACCCCAGGTCACACAGTCTAGCTTGCAGTTTGAGCACGCTATTCCCGGACATGCCTTCTTTAAGCGCATCTCCTTCAGCATAAACCGGTACGCCCTGGCTTAAGAAAACTAAAGATATTACCAGCATCAAAACGAAAAAAATAAAATTTCTTCTCATTTTTAACCTCACTTTTAGTTGATTTAAAAAAGACACTCTTCCCTTCGCCAATTATATCTAAAATTCCTTCACAAAATTACAAATTTCTAAAAATTATAGCTAAACTGGCAAAAAAGTTACAGAATTTCCTATGCTCCCGCTTCTCCTGCGGTCGGAGACATATTCATTTCAGTAATTTCTAGTAACTGACAAAAGGAAACTGCAAACAAGCATTGAATAAATAACAGAATAAACATTAATGAATATTTTAGCATTAGTGAAGGGAATGATATCATGGCAGAAATTTTGGTTATTAAAGTGGAACATCTTGATAATGAAAGAGAAGCCTTGGGGATCAAGGAGGTATTTTATTTCGAACACTTTTCTGTACTTCATGAAGAACTATTTCAAGAGTCAAAACCCAAGTCAGTTATAACTTCAGCTGATTCAGGACATAAATTCAATGTGGTTCCCGGTATATATGAATTGGTTTTCTCAGAGAAAGAGTATGGGCGCCGCACTCTAATTTCTGCTGAATTCCTTAGGCAGGTGGATTATTGGCAGGAATAGTAGGAATCCTAGTGCATTGATACTCTGGTCCGCATGTTAACCGGTTCGTAGTTGTCCAGCAGTTTACCGTCAACTACAACCACTACCGGGTATTGACCGGCATTAAACGCTGAACCGATTCTCCCCGACGCGTCTATGGTTATAATGCCGCCCTCGACTTCCTTGAGTTGATAAAGCCTGTTAAGGGCGAGTTCCGCAGCTTCCTGAGGTGATGCGCCTTCCGATATTATTTCGTCTATGAACTTGGCGGTGAGAGTTTCTATGAATGCCTCCCCGACACCGGTACACACTGTGGCGCTTGACCTGGAGGCAAAGATGCCGCCGCCCAGGCTTGGTGTATCACCAACCCTGCCCGGTATTTTTAAGGAACAACCGCCTGTGGAAGATGCCGCTGCCAGACCTGTCCCGTCCCAGGCGACACAGCCCACCGTATCGCCGCTGTATGCAAGTCCTGTGAACAGGTTTTGAGTCGGCGTCTCGCCGCGCGCCAGGCTTTCCTTAGCCTTGCGCCAGGCCTCCAACTGTTCTTCGGAGACGCAGTTAGCCTTTGGGAAGCCCTGTTGGCGTGCAAATTGAAAAGCTCCATCCCCGGCCAAAATGACCTCGTTGGTCTTTTCCATAAGCGCGCGGGCTACTGAAATAGGATTTTGAACATTGCGGATGGCGGCCACAGCGGCAAAACGGACCATCAGGCCATCAGCGATGGCGGCGTCCATCTCAACTTCCCCGTCCATATTCAGTACATAACCATACCCGCAGTTGAACTTAGGGGAGTCCTCTAAAGTTCTCAGCACCGCTTCCA
>JBAZQW010000086.1:0-8775 GCA_041645005.1 Desulfotomaculaceae bacterium
CGCTTCCAGCGCCTCTGTACGGCTTTTTGTCAATAGTTCGTACCCCTGCAGAGCCGCCTCCTGAAGAACTGCCATGAACTGTCTTTCTCTGCTTGTGTCCAATCCACCGTGTAAAGCTATAATTCCCATGCCCTTAGTCTGGGCATTGTGCATTTCTTCTATTCATAAATATTTTCTCACTTTACCTGAGGACTTTTCGAATTTTGCACAGGAAAATAAGGATCGGCACAGAATAAAACGGATGGACCAGTACATATAAGCATTATGACCAGGCGGAAATTTAATAGTGAGAAATCAGAGGAATGCAGCTTTGATAATTTATGTTTTAGCTATTAATATTACCGGCTTTTTTATGATCTGGTACGATAAAGTGCTGGCTAAGGCCGGCAAATACAGAATACCTGAGAGCCGGCTCTTGCTGGTGGCCCTGGCGGGAGGTTCAATTGGTGTATATACAGGGATGCACCTGTTTAAGCATAAAACTAAAAAAATCATTTTTACCCTTGGTATCCCGGCTATTTTCGTCGTCCAAATACTAATTTTCAGGAATATCCATTAGATATTGATCGGTATGATCAAGTCATTATGATCATAAGCAGGAAACTTTTGCAGGACAATTCCTCGTTTTAGAAGAAAAAGTATCACTAACGCTACCGGAGAACGAATTACTGTACTGCCGGTTTTTTATTTACTGGCAGATTACTTTCGGCCCCTCAAAAAAGCCTCATTTTTCGTATTACGAGTTAGGAGCGGTCTACAGCCAGCCCCTATTAGCACACGGGAAAGAGGTGTTCCGCAGGCAAAAAGGGGAGTGAAAACTTGCATCCTGTACAGGTTGAAGAGAATATAAGAAAAATCAAAGAGGGTGACCGCTTACTCAGAGAAGATTTCCTGGAAAACAATAAAACGTTTATCCATAAGATTGCTTGTAAATTTACCAGGCGGCTTTTGGAATGGGGCAGGGATGACGAGCTTGCTGTTGCCCTAATGGCTCTGGATGAAGCTATAGATCGTTTTCGTGCAGATGCGGGAGTTCCTTTTCCGGCATACGCCAGGATCGTCATACTGAGCAGGCTCACTGATCACAGGCGGCGGGAGAACAGGAGCGCGTCGGTAGAGGTACCCCTGCCGCAGCAAGGGGATGAATCAAGCAGCGCGGAGTTTAGTAAAGCCTGGGAAGTTTATTTACTGGAAACAGCCGCCAGGGAAAGAGAAGAGGAAATTAAAGAATTTGCAGAATTACTCAATGGATACGGCGTGTCATTTGAAGACCTGGTAAAGTGTTCACCCCGGCACCGCGATACCCGCCGTTCGCTGATGCTTGCCGCGGCGGAATTGACGAAAAGGGAGAACCTTTTAAAAGAGTTCAGAGTTAAAAAAAAGCTGCCGCTTATGGAATTAGAGAATTGCACAGGTATAAGCCGCAAGACCCTTGAACGGGGCCGCAAATATATAATTGCCATTTCGCTTCTTATTTCCAGGCAGAATGATTTTCTGCACATGAGTTCTTACCTGAGATTGCCTGTCCAGGGATAGGGGGGCCTTAAATGGAAGAGCGTGGTATTGTCGCTAAGATAAAAGGGAAATCGTGTATAGTGATCACTCCTGACGGTGAATTCAAAAAAGTTCCACTGCCCGGGAGTGGTTTAACAGGAATTGGCCAGGAGATAACATTTAGAAAAAAAAGAGGTGTCCCATATTTAAGACATTTTATGGTCGCTGCTTCTATGCTTTTAGTTTTCATTTTTGCGGGAAGATTTTATTTAGGCCAGGCTCCGGAGGCCTCCGCTTACATGACCATAGATATAAACCCCAGTATTGAGCTGGCAGTGGCAAGTGACGGGAAAGTGATTTCAGGCAGCGGCTTAAACAGTGACGGCAGAATCATCATTTCTAAAATCAAGGTAAAAGGGTGTGCCCTGCCCGAAGCGGTTGAGCTGATTATTAAACAGGCTATGGCCGACCATTTCCTGTCATCTGAACAGGACAATGTGGTACTGGCGACAATTACCTTTGATAATGGTGAGGCTGCTGCGATAGATTTGGAGTCTGTTTACGGAGCCATTAGAGAATCTATGGACACCGGCGGCTTGGACGCTGAAGTGATCATCAAGCCGGTGCAGCCTGAAGTTCGCCAGGAGGCGATAAAATCCGGAGTATCCACAGGAAGATTTCTTCTGCTCCAAAAGTCGGCTGAAAAGAGTATACAGTTCAGTGGCGAGCTGGGGACTATGAACCTGGGAGAAATGGAAAGAGAGAAGAAAATGTCTCTTATTCACCTGTTGCAGGACACGGATGAAGAAGATGCCACCGGCATAGGGGAAGAGAAAAAAAATATATATGACCGGCGGGGTATTTTTGTTGAGCGCAATAATACAGGAAGTAAGAATATACCCGGAGCGGATAAAACGCAGGATGGAAAAGATGATATTCCTGATAATAGAAAACTGGGCAAAGATAACGGTAAAATAAATGTAAATGAGCATGATTTAAAAAATGGAGATGAGGAGAAGGATTCTCAGCGGGATAACAGCGGCGGGAAGACAAAAGACAAGTCAAATGATAAGGATGAGCGTTCTGGTGGTGAGCAAGGCCGGAACGGTAACCGCTAAAAAGTATAATTTATGGTTCAACACCATGGACGACTTTATCTACAACCCCAGCGCCTTTAAAAAGGCGCTTTCTTTATATTCTACCGGTCTGACCTTCAGGAAAAGCATCCTTTAGCGGCAAAAAAGCTGGATCACCTGAAAAAACACCGCTGTTACCGCGGCGGCCATCACCGGGCCGCAGGGCATGCCGCGCCAAAGAATGATCCCCACCACTGTTCCCGCAGTCAAACCAAATATGATTTCAGGATTTGCGTTCATCAAATTAAGGCCGTCTCCATTCAGCTTTGTGGCCAGCGCACCTGCCGCTAGCGCCAGAAACCCCTTGAGAGAAACCACAGAGTACAGGTCCTCCTTGGCCAGCTTGCCGGTTGCTATGGGAGTCAGAATATGAAGCATCAGCAAAACAAGCCCGATTTCCAGCCCCCTCTTTTCCAGTATGGGCAGGATCATCTGATCAAGGCCAAAATACCTGATGCTCAGAAGAATGCAGGAAGAGGCGACAATCATGTTAGAGCGGCCAAACAATCCCAGAAACAACAGGAAAATTAAGATTAGCTCCGAGGAGTTAAAACTTAAATTAGAATCAGTCAATTCCGGCTCATCTCCATCAATGGCGGGCCAATCCCGGTTGCGCCAGTCAGATAAACATATAATAGCGGCATTATTTCCTGTAATTTGCATTTGTTGATAGGATATGCCTGAAGGACCAAAATATCACATGCCAAGATTGTGTTTTCGCTTAAGCAAAAGTTTGCAAATTTTCAAACAAAGGAAGGTTTTTTACTAAACTAAAAGGAATTAATTATTAAATACTGTTTATGGAGGGAGAAATATGGCCAAGGAATTAGAGGTAGGTATCAAGGGGGAGGCCAGGGACGTCGTAACTGACCTTAACACGGCTGTCGCCTATGGCAACACGGTGGTGAACGTCTACGCCTCACCTGCCATGATCGGTCTGATGGAGAAAGCCGCCTTGTCGTCCGTGCTGCCCTTTTTGGGAGAGGGGATGACCACAGTGGGTACCAGGTTTGAAGTAAAACACCTGGCGGCCACACCTGTCGGTTTAAATGTGACAGCCCGCTCCACTTTGGTTGAAATTGAGGGCAAGAGGCTGCTATTTGAAGTGGAGGCCTGGGATGATGCTGAACAAATCGGCAAAGGGATACACGAGCGCTTTATTGTAAAGCTTGAAGGTTTTCTAAAAAGGACGCAGAGTAAATCTACAGGCGGCCAGGCATAAAAATTAGAGGTAATAAATGTTCTCCCCTGCTATAATATAATCAGAGGCTAACGAACCAGCATCAAGAATTTCACCGGGGTGTTTTCCCATGACCATAAAACTTTTCGCCAAAACAGAAACCAAAAAGGGTGTAAACAAAGATATTGTGAAACTAACCTGGGGAGCTATGAACAATGCCGGGAGGATTTTTTATTCCCACACGGAGTTGATGTGTCTGGAGGATTTCGATAGATTTAAAGAATTATTTATTTCCCTGGGGGCGGATGACGAGAAACGAGTAGACACCGGTCGTACCATCTTTTGATTTGGGCGAAGTTGCCGCTAGTTTGAAAAACAGGCGGGGGTTTCTCTATGCGCTTGGTTTATCTTAGTGATACCCACATACAGGGCGGCAGGCCGGAATATCGCCAGGACAATTTTTTGAAAGCGATTTACATCAAGCTTTCAGAGGTGGTTAACCTTTGCCGTCAACTCAATGTGGATTTCGTGATCCACGGGGGAGATGTTTTTGACAATCCCCGGCCTGACCAGAGATCTTTCGATCTTTTCCGCTGGTTTTTAAAAGAACTGGGTGTGCCTGTTTACTGTATCGCCGGTAACCACGACCTGGTAGAACAGCGGTTGGACAGCCTTGAAACTACGGCCATCGCTTATTTAGACAGGCAGCGTTTGCTGACACTGCTTAAGCCCGGCGAAAAACTTTACCTGTCCAACAACAGCTGTGTACTGCAGCTCAGCGGCCAGCATTTTTACGCGGGGATTGACCGCCGCAAAGACAAGGACGATTACATGGTAACCAAAAAGCGGTGTGATATTGCCATTCACGTAGTACACGGCATGCTTTTACCCAAACAATTTTCTGACAAGGTGCCCTGCACTTTGATTTCAGAAGTGGCCGGGACTGAGGCGGATTTTACCCTGGGGGCACACGCCCACCTGGGCTACCATGAATACTCCGGCGTTAAATATTTTTTGAATCCCGGCGCCCTGGCCCGCTTAACCAACTTAAAGCAGGAACTGGTACGCATACCCAGGATTCTTTATATGGACTTTACCGGCCCCGCTTTTTATAAGTTTATTGCGCTTGAAAACGTGCGCTCTGGTAGGGAAGTTATGAAAATAAAGAAGTCAGTTAAATAAAAGCGGCATTTGACTATTTGGGTGAGGTGAGTGATATGACTGAAGAGATAAAACCGGGTCTAAAAGGTGAGGCAAGGATTAAAGTTGATGAGAACAATACCGCAATTACTTATGAAAGCGGTTCTGTGCGCGTTTTCGCCACGCCGGCGATGATCCGCTTGATGGAAAAAGCGGCTCTGTCCTCGGTTGACCCGCTGCTTGAACCGGGGTTTACTACAGTTGGAACCAAAGTGGATGTCAAGCACCTGTCTGCCACTCCGGTAGGCATGAACGTGGTGGTAACCTCCCGTCTGGTGGAAGCGGAAGGCAAAAGGCTCTTGTTTGAAGTTGAGGCGCGCGATGAGGTAGAGCTGATCGGCACGGGACTGCACGAACGATTTATAGTAAAAAAAGAAAGCTTTGTGAAAAGGACGGAAGGCAAGTCAACAGGCCGTTAAACTTGATTTTAACCGGGGCAAACCTGTAAGCTAAAAAAACAGGGTTGCCTTTTTTGTTTTTTTTACCTGATATACTATTTGCTTGCAAATTAGACTTACTTGTGATACATAGGATTTGAAGACTTAAGCCTTAGGCGGAAAAGGGGTGTGCACTTTTGTCCCTGCGTTTTATTATAGGCCGGGCCGGGGCGGGGAAAACCCGCGCCTGTCTTGACCAGGTGCGGGAAGAACTACGGGCACGGCCAGTTGGAGGGCCGCTGATCCTTTTAGTGCCCGAGCAGGCCACCTTTCAGACTGAGTATGCCCTTGCCTGCACGCCAGGCATGAAGGGATTTACCCGGGCGCAGGTGTTGAGTTTCCGGCGTCTGGCCTACAGGGTGCTGCAGGAAGTGGGCGGCGCTGCCCGGGCTCATATCGGTGAACTGGGCAAGCGCATGGTGTTGCGGCGCTTGCTGGAAAAACGACGGAGTGAATTTAAAATATTCAGGCGTTCAGCCGGCCTGCCCGGTTTTGCCGACACTCTGGCGCGCACCCTGGGAGAGATGAAAACATATTGTATCAGTTCGGAAGAACTGGCGCTGACTGCAGCGGCACTGCGAGGTATTGCCGGCGCTGACCTGCTGGCGGATAAGCTCTCAGATTTACACCTTCTTTACAGTGACCTGGAAGTGGAACTATCTGACCGTTTCACCGATCCGGATGATTATCTGAACCTTCTGGCGGACCGTCTGGAAATGTCGCTGGCAGTGCGCGGCGGGGAAGTGTGGGTGGACGGCTTTTCCGGGTTTACCCCGCAGGAGTACAGGGTCCTGGCCGCCTTGATGCGCACCGCCAACCGGATCAATATAACTTTATGCGCCGACCTGGGAGCTCTGTCCGGCAGTCGTGATGAAACAGCGCTATTTTACGCTGTCAGGGAAACATATGACACCTTGTGTGAAACGGCCGCCAGGGAAAAGGCGCCGGTTGAGCGCCCGCTGGCCCTGGATGGGGCCGGTGCGGGCCGCCACCGCAATCCCGATCTGATTCATTTGGAAAGATATTTTTTTAAACGGCCGGCCCCATCTATTAAAGCTTACGGGAAAGGCGTGATCCTGGCTGTGGCGGCCAGTCCGAGAGCCGAAGCAGAGGGTGTGGCCCGTGAGATAACAGCATTGTGCAGGGATGAGGGCTACCGCTACCGGGATATAGTTGTTCTGCTGCGGGATTTGGACTCGTATGCCGGAATAATCTCCAGCGTTTTCGCGGACCATCACATACCGGTGTTTATTGATCAGAAGCGTCCGGTGATGCACCATCCCCTGGTAGAGCTGGTTCGGTCGGCTCTGGAAGTGGTTACATCAGGTTGGTCGTCAGATCCGGTTTTCCGTTTTCTAAAGACCGACCTGGTTCCTCTAACCAGGGACGAGGTGGACCGGTTGGAAAACTACGTCCTCGCCCATGGGATCAGAGGCAGCCGCTGGACTGACGACAGGCCGTGGGACTATTATAGAACTCTTTCCCTTGAAGAAGACAGCGAGGCAACGGAGGCGGAGGTGGAGGAACTGGAGGCCATCAACCGCATCCGCCGGCAGGCTGTCGCCGTCCTGTCTGGTTTTGACAGCGCCGTCCGGGCAGCTGAAGATGTGCGGGCTGTATCCGCGGCTGTTTTTGACCTGTGTGCCCGGCTGGAGACGCCGGAAACACTTGAGCGCTGGAGCCTGCTGGCGGAGGAGGAAGGAAGGCTGGATTCAGCCAGGGAGCACACCCAGGTCTGGGAAGGGCTTACCACAATGCTGGACCAGGTGGTGGAAGCCCTGGGTGAAGAAACTCTCACAACGGAAGAATACGCCGCAGTTTTGGACGCCGGCTTTGAGGCCATGCGGCTGGGTTTAATACCGCCCGGCCTTGACCAGGTTGTGGTCTGCTCTCTGGAGCGCTCCCGCAGTCCTGAAGCAAGAGCTGCCTTTGTCATGGGAGTGAGTGACGGTGTGCTGCCGGCCAGGGTTGCCGAGAAAGGCATCCTGTCGGAAGGTGAAAGAGACAGGCTTTTGGCGGTAGGCCTGCGACTGGCGCCAGGATCACGCCGCAGGGTTTTCGATGAACAGTATCTAGTGTATATAGCTATTACCCGCTCCTCAGAGAAACTTTTGATCAGCTACTCCCTGGCTGGCGAAGAGGGCGGGGCGATTGCCCCTTCCCAGGTGGTAGCCAGGATTAAAGAGTTGCTGCCGGGGGTAGATGAGCTGGTCTGGCCGGTAGAGCCTGATCAGGCTGTAACCGATGATCTCGGGTTTATTACCAACCCGGACAGGTCCCTGTCTTATCTTATCGCCCGGCTGAGGGAGGCTAAGGCTGGCCGCCCGGTAAGCCGGGTCTGGTGGGACGTGTATTCCTGGTTTGTGCGGAGCAGCCGCAAAACTGAGTGCACCTATCTGCTGGCCAGCCTTTCTTCCAACAATAGAGAGGGAAGGCTGCCTGCCGGACTGAGCAGGGCTTTGTACGGCCGGGTTCTAAAAACCAGTGTGTCAGGCATAGAAAGATTCCGGGCCTGTCCCTTCGCCCACTTCCTTACCAGAGGCCTAAAACTCCGGGAAAGAGCTGTATTTAAGCTGGGCGCGCCCGACCTCGGCCAATTTTTTCACGCTGCTCTTAAACTTTTTGGTGAGCGTGTTCGTGCCAGGGGTCTGGACTGGGGGCAGTTGAACAGGGAACAATGCCTCGACCTGGCCGGCGGTGCGGTTGACGAATTGGCGCCGCGCCTGCAGAGCGAGATTCTTTTAAGCTCCGCCCGCCGCCGCTACCTTACCGGCAAGCTGAAGAAAACCGTACAGCGCACCGCTCTGGTGCTTTGCAAGCACTCACGCCGGGGTCAGTTCCGTCCAGTGGGCCTGGAACTCGCTTTTGGGCCGGACGGAGACCTTCCCGCTGTTACCTTCACTCTCTCTGGCGGCAGCGAGATGATTCTCACCGGAAGGATCGACCGTGTTGACGCCGCTCAAACTGATGAGGGCATATACCTGCGAGTAATAGATTATAAATCCGGCAGGGTGACCATCAACCTTTCAGATATCTATTTTGGCTTAAAATTGCAGCTGCTTGGCTACCTGGATGTAGCCCTGCGCTACGCTGAAACTATTGTGGGGGGCGCCGGACTGCCTGGCGCCATACTTTACTTCCGCATGGATGACCCACTGGTCAGGACCACGGGAGAAATACCTTCCGGTGATGAAATAGAGAAAAGAATTTTAAAAGAATTCCGCATGACCGGCCTGGTGCTCGCGGACCAGAAGGTGGTAAAACTGATGGACTGCGGCTTGGCCGGAGAATCCGAGCTTATCCCGGTGCAGATCAAGAAGGACGGTGA
>JBAZQW010000049.1:0-12271 GCA_041645005.1 Desulfotomaculaceae bacterium
CTGCGGTGAGATAATTTCAGGAGTGATCATGGCGGCCACCGTGCAAAAGACAGGCTGCCCCGCAGTTTTTCTAACCGGCGCGCAGGCAGGAATTATAACTGATAACTCCTTTAATAACGCGAGGATTCAGAGAATTAACCCTGAAAACATTATAAGACATGCCAGAGAGGGAAAAGTAGTAGTTGTCGCGGGCTTCCAGGGCGTAACGGTGGAAGGGGAGGTCACAACTCTGGGCAGGGGCGGCAGCGATACGACGGCAGCGGCGCTTGGCGTTGCCCTGAACGCGCTGAGAATTGACATCTATACTGACGTGGAAGGCATCATGACGGCTGATCCGCGGATTGTCGCCGACGCAAGGCCACTGGATGTTGTTACTTATAATGAAATCTGCCAGCTGGCCCACGAAGGAGCCAAGGTCATACACCCGCGCGCTGTGGAGATAGCCATGCAGAAAGGGATTCCCCTGAGAATCAAATGCACTTTCAGTGATGCGCCGGGTACTCTGGTAACATCCCGTGAAGAAGTTTTTAAGGGCGCAATTGATATCACCAATGACCGGACCATAACCGGAATAACCCACATTCAGGATATCACCCGGATTAAAGTTGTTACCAAAGATGCCGAAGACGTGCCCGATTTTCAGAAGCGTATATTTAAAGCCCTGGCCCTGGCCGGGATCAGTGTGGACTTTATAAATGTGCACCCGGAGGCAGTTCTTTTTACTGTGAAAAATTCGGTCGCGGCAAAGGCCGTTCAGATATTGATGAATATGGGGGTCAACCCGGAGGTGCTGCCGGACTGCGCTAAAGTTGCGGCTGTGGGCGCCGCCATGACAGGTGTGCCGGGAGTCATGGCTAAAATCGTGGAGGCGCTCGCCAGGGAAGACATCCAGATTTTGCAGTCGGCCGATTCTTATACTACAATATGGGTACTGGTTAAAATGGAAGACGCTGGCAAAAGCATTCGCGCCCTGCACCAGCAGTTTAGACAGGAAATGTAGTAAAAGCCAGAGGGAATTATGTAAAAGAGGGTGAAAGACTTGAACATTGATTTTGGACGTGTTTTAACAGCCATGGTGACACCCTTCAACAAGGATTTGAGCGTAAATTTTGACCTGGCGAGAAAACTGGCCAGGCACTTGATCAAATCCGGGTCTGACGGGCTGGTTTTGACCGGCAGTACGGGAGAGAGCCCGACACTGACAAAGGAAGAGAAAATTGAGCTGTACAGGGTCGTAGTTGAAGAGGTGGGAGGCAAGGCTTCAGTTATAGCAAATACTGGTGGGAATTCAACTGCGGATAGTATTACGCTTACCCAAGCCGCTCAAAAAGTCGGTATAGATGGTGTCATGTTGGTGGCGCCATATTATAACAAACCATCCCAGGAAGGATCCTACAGGCATTTTAAGGCGGTGGCCGAAAGTACCGACCTGCCAATTATTTTATATAATATTCCAAGCAGGTCTTCCATAAACATACTGCCTCAGACGGTAGCCAGGCTGGCTGAGATTAGTAACATTGTCGCGATCAAGGAATCCAGCGGCAATATGGACCAGGTCAGCGAGCTAAGGTTATCGCTGCCCGACAACTTTGCCATCTACAGCGGTGATGACTCGTTAACTCTTCCTATCCTGGCGCTGGGCGGGAAAGGTGTAATAAGCGTGGCGTCACATCTGATAGGCGAACGCATCCAGGATCTGGTCAACGCTTTCACTTCCGGCAACATTACCCTGGCCACAGATATACATCTGAAACTTTACCCTTTCTTTAAAGGATTATTTATAACCACCAACCCTGTTCCTATCAAGTGCGCCATGGGTTTGGCAGGCTGGCAGGTTGGCGCGCCCAGGTTGCCGCTGGTAGAGGCCACCGACTCTGAAAAAGAATCTCTTAAGATTTTAATGGCCAGCTTCATTCTTTAAAATATTTGGCAAAAAAGGCTGCGGCGTTTGCCCCGGCCTTAAAATGAATATGATGTTGTTTAAGATGGTAAAATAAACTATAATTAAAACGAAGTTCAAGAGATCGGCCCTAAAACTGCAGTCAAAATGCGTTTCCCCGCCTTCTCCTTAACTTGTCTCACCAGATCCGGGTAATTTTTTTTGTGTAAGGATAAGGAGGTGCGGAATTGGCAAAAGAACCTAAATTGTCCCTTATTCCTCTGGGAGGGCTGGGGGAAATCGGCAAAAACATGATGGCGGTGAGATTTGGGGAAAGCATTTTAATCATTGACTGTGGTTTAATGTTTCCGGAAGAGGAAATGCTCGGAATAGATATCGTTATCCCGGATATTACCTATTTACTGGATAATAGGGATTCTGTACTCGGGATTGTGTTGACCCACGGGCATGAGGATCATATCGGCGCCCTGCCTTATGTGCTGCGACATTTAAATGTACCTGTGTACGGTACAAAACTTACACTCGGGTTGCTGCAGGGGAAACTGAAGGAGCAAAACGCTCTGGGGGAAACTTCGCTGCATACGGTAAAACCGAGGGACAGCGTTCAGATTGGTCCTTTTAAAGTGGAGTTTATCAGGGTGTCGCACAGCATTCCAGATGCCATATCCGTTGCCGTGCACACACCAATGGGTGTTGTGTTCCATACGGGAGACTTCAAATTCGACTTGACCCCTGTGGACGGGCAGGTTACCGATTTTCATCGACTGGCCCAATTAGGGGAAAAAGGCGTGCTGGTATTATTGTCCGACAGCACCAATGCGGAGAAGCCGGGCTATACCATGTCCGAGCGAGTTGTGGGCAACACCTTTGACGAGAACTTTCGTCAGGCAACGGAACGGATTATCATTACCACGTTTGCGTCTAACGTGCATAGGCTGCAGCAGGCTATTCAGGCCGCCTATAAGCATGGACGCAAGGTTGCAGTGGTCGGCAGGAGCATGGTCAATGTAATCACTATAGCCACTGAACTGGGTTACATGGATATTCCAGAAGGGCTCTTGATCGATCTGGACGAGGCCAACAAGCTGCCCAGGAACAAGATAGTGATACTTACCACCGGCAGCCAGGGTGAACCGATGTCAGCCCTGACCAGGATGGCTTTGTCCGACCACCGGCAGGTGGACATAATGCCGGGTGATACAATCATTATCTCGGCAACGCCCATACCAGGCAACGAAAAGCTGGTGGCCCGCATTATCGACCAGCTTTTTAAGCAGGGGGCGCGGGTTATTTACGAGCTGGGTTCAGATATCCATGTATCCGGTCACCCCAACCAGGAGGAGTTGAAGCTGATGCTAAACCTGGTCCGGCCAAAATTTTTTGTGCCGGTGCACGGGGAATACCGGATGCTCATTAAGCATGCTGAACTGGCCAAGGATGTGGGAATCCTGCCTGAAAACATTTTTGTGGCTGAAAATGGACAGGTACTGGAATTCAGCCGTCGTTCAGGGCGTATGACCGGCAGGGTGACCGCCGGGAGAGTGCTGGTCGACGGTCTGGGTGTAGGAGACGTAGGAAACATTGTCCTGAAGGACCGCAAGCAGCTTTCCCAGGACGGCATCCTGATCGTGGTCCTGACGATAGACCATGCAACAGGCGAGGTTGTGGCCGGCCCGGACATTGTGTCAAGGGGTTTTGTCTACGTAAGGGAATCGGAAAAACTACTTGAGGAAGCCAAAACCAGGGTAAAGAGCGCCCTGGACAAATGTTCCGGGAAAGGCGTATCTGAGTGGTCATCTATAAAATCTCAGGTCAGAGACGCGCTGGGCAAGTTTCTTTACGAAAAAACGAGGAGAAGGCCTATGGTTTTACCAATCATCATGGAAATTTAAAAATTGGTTTCAACAAAAATGCCTATAAAGCAGAAGCCGCTATCAACGCGGCTTTCTGCATTATAACAATATCTTGGAAGATGAAGGGAGCGACTGCAGTGAAGGTAATCTTAAAAAGACGCAGCATCAGGCAATATACGGAACAACCAATTCCCGAGGAAATGTTTACCGAACTTTTAGAAGCGGGAATGTGTGCCCCGTCAGCGGGTAACGAACGTCCCTGGCAGTTTATTGTCATTACGGAACGTTCTTTGCTTGTAGGCATCACTCAAATCCATGAGTATTCTCAAATGCTGAAGCAGGCTCCCGCGGCGATTATCGTCTGCGCGGACCTGACATGTAATAAGTATCCTGGCATAGACTACTGGGTTCAGGACTGTGCGGCAGCGACGGAGAACATACTGCTGGCCGCGCAGGATAAGGGTTTAGGGACGTGCTGGCTCGGAGTATATCCTAAAGAAGAGCGCATGGCAGGAATGAGCCGGTTATTAGAGTTGCCGGAACATATAGTGCCATTTGCGGCGATTGCTGTCGGCTATCCGGCAGAAGTAAAGAGCGCCCGCTCCCGCTATGATGCCTCAAGGGTGCATCGTAATCGTTGGTAACAGGAAGAAAGAGAAACGTAGCCAAGCTTTCGAAATATAACCAAACACATAAATTTTGTCTTGCTTTCGTTGATGTCTTCTGATATCTTAAAAGTGATCATCAGATATCTGAAAATGACAACATAATAAATGCAACGGGGAGCTGAAGTGATTCAGCTGAGAAAGAATGTAAGTTCTGACCCATTGAACCTGATCTGGGTAATGCCAGCGTAGGGAGTGCAGACCGTTATTTTAGGTGCGTTTGTAGCCTTTTACCCGCTCAGGGTAAAAGGCTATTTCGATTTTTGGGGGTGATTTGCAGCTTATAAGTAAAAAGATGGAGGGATTATATGAAAACCGTTTTGACTATCGCGGGATCTGATTCATGCGGCGGTGCGGGCATCCAGGCGGACCTGAAAACATTCAGCGCGCTGGGCGCTTACGGTATGAGCGTGGTCACCGCTGTTACCGCTCAGAACACCATGGGTGTGTTCGATGTGCGGGAGCTGGATGTTGATATCATAAAAGGTCAGATCAACTGTCTTTATGAAGATATCAGGATCGACGCTGTCAAGGTGGGCATGGTGTCGAGTATTGAGATAATAGACGTGATCGGGGAGTGCCTGAAAAAGAACAGGGCGGTTAATATTGTGGTGGACCCGGTTATGGTATCTAAAAGCGGCTACCACCTGCTGAGGGAGGAAGCCAAGGATGAACTGGTCAAGGTGCTGTTTCCCCTGGCTGAAGTAGTTACTCCCAACTTGTTCGAGGCGGAACTGATCACAGGCGATAAAATCGAAAACCTGGAGCAGATGAAAAAAGCAGCCGTAAAGATTTACGGACTTGGCGTCATGAAAGTGATTGTTAAAGGTGGTCACTTAACCGGTGACGCGATAGATGTGCTGTATGACGGCAAGAGCTTTAGCTATTTGAAGGGGACAAGGATAGAAACAAAGAACACCCACGGCACCGGGTGTACTTTCTCCTCTGCCATCGCGGCCCTGCTGGCGAGGGGATACCCATTTCTGGAGGCGGCCGGACTGGCGAAGGAGTATATCAACGGCGCCATTGAGAATTCACTAGAAATAGGCTGTGGGGTTGGGCCTACTAATCATTTTTGGAATTTATATAAAAAGGCGGGTTATTAAAATGATTGAGGCGAGAAAAACGGGTGGCTTTAGCTTTTTCACTCTCTGGTTTGGGGCGGCCGTGTCTCTGGCCGAGATCATGACAGGCAGCCTGATCGCTCCCCTTGGACTGAAACAAGGTTTATTCGTAATCCTGGCCGGGCACCTGATCGGCGTCCTGATTCTGGCGCTGGTCGGGGTTGTCGGCTTCAAGGAAAAAAGTCCTTCGCTGAAGTCCAGCCGGCTGTCGCTGGGCAAGTACGGTTCTTATATCATTTCTTTCTTTAATATCATCCAGCTCATCGGCTGGACGGCGATTATGCTGATCCAGAGTTCCAGGTCGCTGCAGTCGATTACCGGTAAACTGTTCGGTTTTGATAATTTTTATATTTTAGTGGTAATTACAGGCATTCTGGTTCTGTTATGGGCTTTGAACACTGAGAACGCTATCAATACAGTAAATAATATCGCAGTTGTGCTTCTCCTGGTTTTATGTTTGGTAATGCTGAAATCGGTTATGACAGGAAACGAAGTGAAAGAAATAACTTCTAATATAACCTTCGGGGCTGCGCTTGAATTGAGTATCATTATGCCATTGACCTGGCTGCCCCTGATTTCTGATTACACCATGCTGGGCAAAAGTGCCAGGGGCAGCTTCTGGGGTAGTTTCGCGGGGTATTTTATTGGAAGTTCTTTTATGTACGTGATTGGCCTGGTTTCTTCAATCTATGCGGGCACACCGGATCCGATCGGGGTTTTAATCAGCCTTAACCTGGGGTTTTCAGCTTTACTCGTGGTGGTGCTGTCAACGGTTACCACAACTTTCCTTGATGTATATTCCGGGGTCATGTCTACCCTTAACCTGACTTCAAAAGTGCCTAAGAAAATACTGATCCTAATTTTTAGCGCTCTGGGCATGCTGCTGGCCATGTATTTCCCCATGGAACATTATGAGCATTTCCTGTACATGATCGGCTCGCTTTTTGCGCCGGTTTTCTCCGTGGTTATTGCAGACTATTTTGTGTACAAGGACAACCGGTCGGGGGAATTATTCAATGTACCGGGCCTGGCCGCCGCGGCGGTCGGAGTGGTGTCATACTATATTGTTATTGAACAGAATCTTGTAATAGGGGCCACCATACCAGCCATGATGATTACCATGGCTGTTTATGCTCTTTTTAGATTCATTAAAAAAGCAATGACTATAAATGAGGAGGAAAAAATATGCTCGCTAAAATTGCTAAGACTATTAAAACAGTAAGGGAAAAGACTCCGCTGGTCCAGGCTATCACCAACTATGTGACCATCAACGACTGCGCCAACATACTGCTTTGCTTTGGCGCCTCACCCGCGATGTGCGAAGCAAAAGCCGAGGTCGAAGACTTTGCCGGCCTGATTTCTGCTTTATATATCAATATCGGCACTTTAGCCGAGGAACAAAAAGAAGCGGCGATTCTTGCCGCCAGGAAAGCTTCAGCCCTAAACAAGCCAATTATACTGGATCCGGTTGCCTGCGGCGCTATACCCAGGAAAATGGACGTGATCAAAGAACTGCTTGAAGTTGCCAGAATTTCAGTGATCAAGGGCAATATCGGGGAAATTAAATTCCTGGCCGGCTGTGCGGGGAAGGTCAGGGGCGTAGATTCAGTAGATGACGGGCAGGGGGCGGTTGAGGCCTGCATGTTACTGGCCAGGCAGTATAACACAGTCGTGGCGGCTACAGGTGAGACTGATATTATCACGGACGGTGAGAGGACCTGTCTGATTCATAACGGAACGCCCATGCTGACGCTGATCACAGGTGCGGGCTGTATGGCCGGCGCGTTGACGGCAGCTGCGGCAGGCGTCACTGAGGACAGATTCACCTCCAGCGCCGCCGCGATTTTGGCTATGGGTCTGGCCGGGGAAATGGCGGCTAATTCTCTGGAGAAGGCGCTGCCCGGGACTTTCAGAATGAGGTTGTTTGATTATCTCTACAACCTGACGGAAGACGACATATTAAAAGGAGGAAAGATCGCATGCCTGTAGACTACAGCCTTTATCTTGTTACAGACAGAAGTATACTCAAAGGCAGGAGTCTTTTTGAAGCTGTTGCTGAAGCGATAAAAGGCGGGGTAAGCCTGCTGCAGCTCAGAGAAAAGGACGTGTGCAGCCGCGATTTTTATCAAATTGCTTTAAAAATAAAAGAGCTGGCCAATTCCTGTAACGTGTCGCTGATCATAAACGACAGGCTGGATATAGCACAGGCGGTAGACGCGGACGGGCTGCACATAGGGCAGGAGGACCTGCCCCTGGAGGTTGCCAGAAAGCTCCTCGGACCGGGAAAAATACTGGGGTATTCCGTGTCCACCCCTGTTGAGGCGGTATACGGGGAGAAAAACGGCGCCGATTATCTCGGAGCGGGCCCGGTATACCCTACCGGCAGCAAATTGGATACAGTCGAGCCTATTGGTACAGCCGGGATAAAAGTAATCAAGGAAAGTGTTTCCATCCCCGTTGTGGCTATTGGCGGAGTAAGCCTGTCCAATGTGGATGAAGTAAAAAAATCAGGGGTTGACGGGATTTCAGTCATATCCGCGATTTTGGGCAGCCCGCAGGTGGAAGAAAACGCCAGAAGTCTGAAAAATATCTGGATGTCATCATGAGCATAGTTTTTTTCATTGATTTCGACGGAACCATCACCAAAACAGACACCTGCGCGGCCATGGTGGAGGCTTTTGCGGACGGTGGCTGGGAGACAATAAATGAAAAATGGGAGAGGAAGGAAATCTCCACAGAGAAATGCGCGAATATGACCTTTAAGCTATTCCGGGCAGGCCTCAATGACGTAAAAAAACTGATGGACACCATGGAAATAGATGATTACTTCAAGGATTTTCTTAGTGTCTGCCGGGACAAGGGTTATGCGGTGTATGTGCTGAGTGACGGGTATGATTTTTGTCTTGAAACTGTGTTCAGAAAGTATGATATAGAGTTACCGTACTACGCCAATAAGATGATCTATGACCAGGGGTTTGAAATAGAATGTCCCAATGCCAACCCTTCCTGCGGTATTTGCGGCACCTGTAAAACAAAACTTATTGAAAAGCTGAAAGGCGAAGGGAACTTGGTCATATATATAGGGGACGGGTATTCCGACACCTGCCCGGCCATGAAGGCAGATGTTGTTTTTGCCAGGGACGCTTTATATAAATTCTGCAAAGATAACGGAGTCAGCGCCAAATATTTTGATAACTTCAATGATATTATTTTATATTTACAAACTAGGTGATCTGCATTGCGGCAAATGAAAAACTGTCTCGGAACTATAAATACACAGGTATATGCCCGTGTATTTTTTATGTTATAAATGCATACTAAAAGTGCTGAAATAAGAGGAGTTTTTAAAAAACATTATCTGGAGTGAAAGCAATGAAAATGCAAGGCTTTGAACCTGAACCTGGTTTTTTCCCCTACACCCCGGAGCCGGATCGTGACCCAGACAGGGAGCCGGGGCCTGAGCGGAGGGAAGACGAGGAACCGGGAGAGGATCCAAGACATAATAAAAGGGTATCCGGTAAGGCCAAAAGCACACTGGAAGCGGTAAAGGAAGTCGGTTCAACCCAAATCCCGGATATAAAAAGCAATATTCACTGCCTGACCATTATCGGCCAGATCGAAGGGCACCTGGTGCTGCCTCCCCAGAATAAAACCACCAAGTATGAGCATATGATCCCGCAGCTGGTTGCTCTTGAACAAGCGCAGGAAATCGAGGGAATCTTGATCATATTAAATACAGTAGGCGGGGACGTTGAGGCGGGCCTGGCCATAGCCGAGATGATCGAAGGCATGTCCAAGCCGACCGTTTCTGTCGTTCTGGGCGGCGGGCATTCGATTGGGGTGCCGATAGCGGTCAGCACAGCTTATTCTTATATTGCCAATACCGCCAGCATGACCATCCACCCGATCCGGTTGAACGGGCTTGTCATTGGCGTTCCGCAGACCTACGAATACCTCGATAAAATGCAGGACCGGGTAGTGAGGTTTACCATACAGCATTCCAAAATCACAGAGAAAAAGTTTCGTGAATTGATGTTCCGGACCGGTGATCTGGCCAGGGATATTGGAACGGTCTTAATCGGCAAGGATGCAGTGGAAGTAGGATTGATCGACGAAGTAGGTGGTATAGGCGACGCCGTAAAGAAACTGAACAGCCTGATTAATGACTGGAAAATGAACCGGAGAGAGGTGCCGCTCCAGTGATCTTATACACACCTATGCCGTTGGAACTGGTGCTGGAAGGTTTCGACAAGACAGAGTACCCTGAATATAAAGAAGTTAATTATAAAGGAGTCCAGATGCTGGTGGAAGGAGCAGGCTTCGGCAAAAAAAAGATAGTTAAACTTCTAAGCACAAACCCGTACGATTATTTAAAACCTGAAATGACCCCCGGCAACCTGATCGAATGCTAAAAATAATCCCGGCTTAGCCGGGATTTTTTTTTGCACAATTATTTGTTTTTTTGGACAGGACTGCCATGGTATAATAAGTGCTGTAATTTAGATGGACGGAGGTGTTATGTTTGACGGTATTTCAGGCGCTGGTGCTGGGCATCGTTCAGGGGTTGGGGGAGTTTTTGCCTATATCAAGTTCCGCCCACCTGGTCCTGGCGCCCTGGGCTTTTGGCTGGCAGGATCCGGGATTGTCTTTTGACGTGGCACTGCACATGGGCACACTCGTGGCTGTGGTGGCTTTCTTCTGGAAGGACTGGCTGGAGCTATTCAGCGAAGCTCTGATAAAGCGAAGAGGAACTAAAAAGGCTTTCTTGTTTTGGTGCCTGGTTGCAGCGACCATACCCGGCGCGTTGGCCGGTTACCTTTTGGAAGAACAGGCTGAAACTGTTTTCAGAAATCCGCTTTTAATAGGAATTATGCTCATAATAATGGGTTTAATCCTTTATCTGGTAGATCAACACGCGGCAAAAAGAAAGAGTATTAGTGAAATGTCTTTTTCAGACAGTATGCTGATCGGCCTGTCGCAGGCCTTTGCCATCATACCCGGCGTGTCCCGCTCCGGAGTCACCATGACGGCTGGCAGGGCGCTGGGGCTTACCCGCGAAACAGCGGCCAGATTTTCTTTCCTGCTCTCCGCGCCGATTATTTTTGGGGCGGGAGTAATGAATTTCAAGGATTTATCAGCTGGTGATGTTAATCTGCCTTTTATAGTAGGGATTGTTACTTCTGCCGTAGTTGGTTTCCTGTCGATTGGTTTCCTACTGAAGTACCTGACCGAACGTAGTTTCGCGCTGTTTGTCTGGTACCGTTTTGCGCTAGGTCTGGCGATAATAGGTTTGGTTTTCGTAAGAGTGGTTTAATGTTTTAATAATGGCTAAATAGCCCTCCCTTGCTTCGGGAAGGCTATTTTTATGTGTATTTAAAGGATTTTTGCCCAAACTGTGGTATATTATCTCTGGAGGGTGACACATGGGAGTGCTGGGCCAACTTAAGGAAGAACTTAAATACGAAATTTTCGGGATCGCCCTGATCGCGCTGGGCGTATTAAGTATTGTCTGTCTTCTTTCTCCTGCTTCCGGGCTGGTCAGCGGTTTTATTGACAAGATCCTGAAAAGCATCGCTGGCGAGGGACGTTACCTGTTTCCCCTGCTGTTGTTGCTGGTTGGGGCAAGGCTGGTGCATAAACGGAGCCGGACCAGTGTTTCCGAAAGAATGTACGGAGTTATCCTTTTGTTTTTAGTCGTCTTAGCTTTTTTTCATCTGCTCATCCCGCTCGAGGACTCCTTTAAAGCTGGTGTCGCGGGTGACGGCGGAGGGGTCATCGGGGCGCTCATAAGTTACGTCTGTATGAAGTCTTTTGGTATAGCAGGGACTTATATTATTCTGATTACCATGGGGTTGATCGGGCTGCTTCTTTTAACCAACCTTTCAGCGGCGGCCATGGCTAAAGGATTTACGGTCAAAACGCGGGAAGCTCTAAAAAAAGGAACAGAGGGCATGACCAATTTTCTTTTCACTGAAGTGGAGGAAGAAAAGGAAATAGAGCATGCGGCGCCAGTAATAATTGATCACGAGGGTGAGCAGTTTTCTATAATTGAAAGTCCGACCGGCGGTAAAGAAAAAAATCAAAAAGAGCGGGTTTTTGATTTATCTGCTTCTTCAAGAAAGAAAGTGGATCTGCCGGCTCATGTAAATGCTGAGATAGGGTCCGCTATCCCCAAGGAAATGGATGATCTAGAGTCATTCTATCCCCGGGAATCACAGACGGATGCTTCATCCTTTAAGCTACCTTCACTTTCCATTCTATCACGTCCACACAGAGTGAAAAATATCCGGATGAGCAAGGATATCAACGAAAACATCCGCATCCTGGAAGAAACCCTGGAGAGCTTCGGGGTTAAGGCCAAGGTAATCCAGGTCTCGAAGGGACCGGCCATCACCCGTTATGAAATACAGCCTCCTGCAGGGGTGAAAGTCAGCCGGATAGTAAGCCTGGCAGATGATATCGCCCTTTCTATGGCCGCCCCTGGTGTGCGTATAGAAGCGCCTATCCCGGGCAAAGCCGCCGTGGGGATCGAAGTGCCAAACAAGGAAATTTCCATGGTCCACTTAAGGGATATCCTGGAATCGCAGGAGTTTATTCAAGCTGGTTCCAGGCTCAGCATGGCGCTGGGAAAAGATATTGCCGGAAACCCCATAGTCACCGACCTGGCCAAAATGCCACATTTATTGATCGCGGGCGCCACGGGGTCGGGTAAAAGCGTGTGCCTGAACA
>JBAZQW010000050.1:0-12267 GCA_041645005.1 Desulfotomaculaceae bacterium
GGTAATGGTTTTTTCTTCAATTGCCTTGTAAGGACAAACATTCTTGCAGACAAGACAACCGGAGCACATTTTTTCGTCTATCTGGGTAATCATCGGGTCAGTGGCCAGCTCGTCCTTGGACAGCAGGGTGACTACTTTAACCGCAGCGCCGCTGGCCTGGGATACCGTGTCCGGGATATCCTTCGGACCCTGGCAGGCGCCTGCCAGGAACAACCCGCCAGTCATAGTCTCAACAGGTCTTAATTTCGGGTGGGCTTCCTGGTAGAAACCATCTTTATCTGTCGGGCAGCCGACCATTTGAGCAATTTTGTCCGAACCTTCACTCGGCATCATGGCTGTGGCCAGCACAACCAGGTCGGCCTCCACTGTTACCGGCCTGCCCAGCAGAGTATCGGTTCCCATAACTATCAGCTTGTCACCTGACTCGTATATCTTGGAAACCCTGCCCCTGATATACTGCGCGCCTTCCATAACCGTGCGCCTGTAAAACTCATCGTAAGCCTTACCTGGTGTACGTACGTCCATGTAAAAGACATACGCGCTTGAGCCCTCGATTTTGTCCAGTACCTGGTGGGCGTGCTTGGCTGTATACATACAGCAGGCGCGGGAACAGTACTCCTTGCCTTTAGCCTCGTCCCTTGAACCAACGCACTTGATAAATACAACCGATTTAGGCTCTTTACCGTCTGAGGGGCGAATAATTTTACCCCCTGTCAGACCGCCAGCGTTTGACATGCGCTCGAAGTGAAGACCGGTTATAACATTTTTAAAACGTCCGTAACCATACTCACCGTATGCTTCCTCCCAGTTGAAGAGGTCGAAGCCGGTAGCCATCACTATGGCTCCCACTTTTTCCTTGATGATCTCTTCTTTCTGATCAAAATCAATTGCGCCGGTGGGGCATATCTTCTTACATACGCCACATTTCCCTGTTTTTAAAAAGCGGCAGTTTTCCGGATCTATTATTGGTTTACCTGGTACAGCCTGTGGGAAGTTGATATATATGCATTTTCTTGTACCTATACCCAGGTCATATTGACTCGGCACCTTGGTGGGGCATTTTTCCCAGCATGTGCCGCAGCCAGTACATACTTTGTGATCTACAAAGCGCGGCCTCTGCTTAATGGTAACTTCAAAGTTACCGATATAACCGCTTACCTCTGTTACTTCAGAATAAGTCATTAACTGAATGTTAGGATGCTGACCCGCAGCAACCATCTTTGGCGTGCTTATTCAGGCGGAGCAGTCAAGGGTGGGAAAAGTCTTGTCCAGCATGGCCATTTTCCCGCCTATGGTTGGCTCCCTTTCTACCAGGATTACCTGGTGTCCTGCATCTGCAATATCTATGGCAACCTGCATACCGGCGATACCGCCGCCGATAACCAGCGCCTTTTTAGTGACCGGGATATACGATTCAAACAGAGGTTCCACCTTGGAAACCTTTGCAAGAGCTCTTTTGATAAGGGCGACTGCTTTCCTGGTGGCGCCTTCTTTATCATCAGAGTGAACCCAGGTGCACTGTTCACGGATATTGGCCATCTCATACATGTACGGGTTTAAGCCGGCCTTGGCGATTGTTTTACGGAAGGTCGGTTCATGCAGCCTTGGTGAACATGAGGCTACGACCACCCTGTCCAGGTTATGTTCCTTGATAGCTTTAACTATTGTATCCTGGCCCGGCTCCGAACACATGTACTTGTAATCAGTGGCAAAAACGACTCCTGGAAATTTGCCCGCTTCCTGGACGACTTTAGGAACATCTATTACTCCACCGATGTTAGAGCCGCACCAGCAAACGAAAAGACCAATCCTTTTCATATTCCATCGCTCCCGTAAGGAATTAATTAACCAACCAGGCTCAATACTTTCTGGGTATCGGTAAAGTGCGTTTTAAGCCCAAGTTCGTCGGGACTTATCCCCATTGCCAAACCTAAGAGCTCGGTAAAATAAAATACCGGCAATTCATAGGTGGTGCCAAGTTGTTTATTGACACTCTTCTGGTGCCAGTCAAGATTGAGATGGCAGAACGGGCAGGCTACAACTACACAGTCAGCGCCGCTCTCTACCGCAGCTTTAAGGATCCTGTTAATCATCTTTACGGCAATCCCCAGATTGGAAACACCCAGGGACGCCCCGCAGCACTCGGTCTTATGGGCCCAGTCCAGCGCTTGCGCCCCGGCCAGCTTCATCATGTTATCCATAAACATGGGGTTTTCCGGATCGTCAAAGCCGGTAATCTCGGGCGGTCTGACCAGCAAACAGCCGTAATAGGCTGCCACTTTCAGCTCACTCAGCGGCTTGATCACCTTGGATTTGATCAGCTCTGGATCAATTGTTCCGATAGCCTCAACCAGAGATTTGACCTTAAGGGTTCCCTTATACTCTTTCCCCGTTACCTTGTTTACTTTTTCTCTGATTTCCTGGTTTTCAGTCATTCTTTTATTGGCATGCGCCAGTTGCTGGTAGCAGGCTGCGCACCCTGTAGTTACATCCATACCCATGCCTTCCGCTATGGCCAGGTTGCGCGCCGGCAGGGCGACATTTAGAAGGTGGCTTTTACCGTGTGCCGCGGTGGCGCCGCAACAGCTCCAGTCGGGTATTTCAACCAGTTCCATACCCAGCTTTTTGGCAACCGCGTGGGTCGATGACTCATACTCCTTACCAGTGCCGTGGTAACTGCATCCTGGATAGTAAGCGTACCTCATTTCACCCCACCTTCCATCTTCTGGACTTCTGAAAAGATGCGGGCAATTTCAGCCGCGCCTTTAACCTTGGACGGCGACAGCTTGAGTTTGCCTTTCTGAAACATGGGTAGCCCCATGTCCGCGCCATTGAAAAGTTTCCCGCTTTTTAAGTTGTTTTGCATCACCAGGCCGATTTCATAGGTCCGCCCGTATTTTTCTACGGTGCTTAGTAAAGCATTATACATTATTTCCACGTATTTAGCTTTCCCTGCTGGCGCCGTGCCGCTTCTTCCCGCCATGATCCTGAGAGTTTCCATTACATGGGCGATTTCTACTTTGCACGGGCAGCGGGTAGAGCAGGTGGAGCAGGAAGCGCAGATCCAGATCGTATCGCTTTTTAGCAATTCATCTTTCATGCCGAGCTGGACCATGCGTATAACCTGGTTTGGAGTGTAATCCATTGCGAACGCCACCGGGCAGCCGGCGGTGCACTTGCCGCATTGGTAACACTTCTGCACGGGTTGTCCGCTCTCAATGCCTATCTCTTCAATAAAATGTGCATTCTTAGCAATTGACTGATTAATGTTTATTGACTCCATAACAGACCCCTCTTTGCAGAAAAATCTCGATCGAAAGGGCAATACATCACAAACTACCTCCTAGCGCCGTCAAACTATTTTAGAATATTTTTTTGTTACGTGATATCATTCACCTGCCATTTCCCCAAAACCATAATTATAAACAAGGCAATTCAACGTTCACAAAGTAAAAATTAATAGGGAAGGTTGTACTTAAAGCTATCAAAAAAAATCTTGACGTTTGCTTAAATGCAAAAATGTCAAAAGCCTGTTGATATTATAGAATATTTGGACAGTTGTGTCCATAGACCTATCCCTAAACACTATGTTCATGGGATATATTATATAATATGGTTATATATGTCTTACTGATTATGCCTCAAATCGTTACAATTATACTGCTCATCTATATAAAAGTAAATTATTTTGGCTTACAAAAATATTGCATTTTTATATACTTAATGCCAAAAAGGCAGACGCTATCGCCTGCCCGCAAGTATTACTTCCAAATTTTCATCAGCCATGTTCTAAAGAATGACGGAAGTCTCACAAAGTATACGCGCAAAACTAATCACTTCCCTTCATTAGATTAGCTATTAATATATTATTTCAAACCTGGTCGGAATGTGCTATCTTTTTTGCAATAATTTATTCCGGTATTTACAGGAAAATTTATTTTATTTATCGGCTCCAAGCCAGGCCAGGATCTTTTTTGAAATTAAGTCAACACCGCCCCTGATGTGGCTTTTTAAAGGAAGTGAAATCAAAAACTGCCTGCCGTAACTTCTGTCCAGGATGCGCCTGTCAAGGATCACCACACAGCCACGGTCCCTGCTGCTGCGAATCAGCCTGCCAAAGCCCTGTTTAAGGCGGATAACAGCCTGAGGTACACTTAATGCCCGGAAACCGTCTTTTTCACGCCTCGCCAGATCTTCCAGACGTGCTTCCACAACCGGCACGGAAGGTGACATAAAAGGCAGTTTAACGATAACCACGCAAGTTAGCGCGTCACCGGGCACATCCACTCCTTCCCAAAAGCTTGACGCCCCGAATAAAACTGTTCTTCCATCTTTTTTAAACTCTTCCAAAAGCCTCGTCCTGCTGCCGTCAATGCCGTGGCCCAGAAGGCAGATATCAATGCTTTCCAGCCCGGGTTTCAGGCGCCTGTATATCTCACGCAGAGTCCGGTGGGAGGTAAAAAGAACAAGAGTCCTGCCTCCGGTTGTTTCAAGCAGCTTATACAGGGCATGTTCAAGCTTCTCGAAGTAAACATTTTCATCTACGCTTCCCTGAACCGGCAGGTCACGGCTTATGCAAAGCAGGGCTTGTTGATCGTAAACAAAAGGAGAATCGAAAAGAGCTTTAATCAACCTGTCTTCCGTAATGTAATCAAGGCCGTTGCGTTCCATGAAGTGAAGGAAATTTCCGCTTACCGCAAGGGTAGCCGAGGTAAGGATCACGGTTTTTTTGTTTTTAAACAGGCGTTCATATAAGATTGCACCGGCGTTTATCGGAGCGGCAATCAGGGCACAGTTCCTGTTCTGAGTCCTTGGGGAATGCTCAAGCTCTGCCCAGTAAACAAAGTCAGGGTCCCCGCCCTCCAAAATGAATTGAAAATCACCAGCTAAAACCTCACCGCCCAAACTGATTTGAGCGGCATCCCGCGCTCCTCCCACCCAGGCTTCTTCTGACAAAGACCATACTTCCATGATATTGGCGCATGATTTTAAATCATCTATAAACTTTCGTAAAATCATTACACATTTTTCACCGGACTCCAGAAGGGCGCTATAGTCCGGCTCCAGACGGGATAATCTCAGAGAAAACCGGCTGTATTCTTTTTCAACAACTGATAAACTTTCTACGGCCGCATCCCATAAAAGCATAAAAAACAGCCGTACGGCCTCAACCGCTTCCAATCTGGTTTCCTGCGCCTGTTTTATCGCCTGCACCCATTTGAGTCCGTCGGCGGGCGGCGCTTTTTCGGATAATTTGGTTAGTGCTTTTCCGGCTGATCCCAGCCAGCGGTAGGCCGCGCTCTGTGAAAACTGCCTGCCCAGATGAGTTGTCGCTGATTCTTCAAGGTGGTGAGCTTCATCGATAATTAAGGGACCATAGGCGGGCAGCACCTTGTTCTCAGCTCTTATGTCCGAAAAAAGCAGCGAGTGATTGGTAATGATTAAATCAGCTTCTTCGGCTAATTTTCTGGCCTTATTTACAAAACAATCCCTTTGGTGCGGGCAGCGCGGCCCCAAACAGCCGTCCGCCTCACCGCAGACATTCAGCCACAGCTCATTCTCAACAGGGGAAATGTTTAATTCGCTTTTATCTCCAGTATTTGTGGTTGTGAGCCACATTAACAATCTGGCATAAAAACCCGCTTCTTCCGGCAGGTGAAAACCTTCAAACACACTGACCCATCTGCGCAGGCAGATGTAATTCTGGCGTCCTTTGGCCAGTGCCGCCCGGAAAGGCTCCTTGATCACTTCTGTCAGCAGTGGAACATCTTTAATCCAAAGCTGCTCCTGAAGGTTAATGGTATGAGTGGCTATCAGCACCCTTTCGCCACTTTGCAGGCTCCACATAACGGCAGGAACCAGGTAAGCCATAGATTTGCCCACACCGGTGCCCGCCTCCATCAGCAGGCACTTTTCCTCATTAAGAGCGCGCGTGATTTCAACAACCATCGCTTCTTGCTGGGGACGGTATTCGTAAGCCGGCAGCGCCCCGGCCAGAGGACCATCTTTTCTTAGAAAAGAAACCACTTCTTCCTCGTTAAGCAATGATTTTTCTTTGCTCTCGGAGTACTCCGGGTGAGGTCTGACTTTTTGAAAGACTTTATCCCCATCCCTCTTCCAGTAAGATAAAGGGGATATTTTTTGATCAGGAAACGTCTTTAAGTTACTTTTGATCAGATCACTTATAAAGCCTGACCAGTCTGAACGGGCTTCAGCAAGAAGGTTGCCGAGTTGCATCAATGTATTGAGGTTTATCTCACGCAATTTGCCAGTCAGTTTATTAATAAGAAAAGCAGCCGCCAGGGCATCTTCCAGCGCCCTGTGTTTCCCCTCAGTGCTTATATTAAACATGGCGCAAAGTGATTCAAGCCGGAAGCCGGGTGCGTCAGGCGCCACGATTCTGGCCAACTCCAGCGTATCAAAAACAGGATTGCTGAAAGGAGCGCCCCGCGCGGCAGTAAGAAACCCCAGATCAAAATTGATATTATGACCGGCTATCGCTTCTTCACCTATGAATTCTAAAACTTCCGGCAAAACACTTGCAAGCTGAGGCGCCCCTGCCAGGTCCCTGTCAGTAATTCCTGTCAGCCTCTTTATCTTTAAGGGCAGGGCCATTCCAGGATTGACCAGAGTATGATACTTCCCGGTAATCTCCCCTTGTACCAGCCTGACCAGGCCTACTTCTATTATCTTATCGACAGTGGGATTCAGGCCTGTTGTTTCAAGGTCACATACAATAAAATCATTTTTCATTTTTATAGCCCCTATAACTGAATGAATACAACTTTTCTATAAAAACATTGCAAATCCTTTTTGTTTAATTTCCTGATTATGCTGCTTAGAGTTGTAAAACTTAAAAAAATAAGCCCTGGCGGTTAGCCAGGACTTGTATCGGCGCCTTGATCAATCTTCATCCACAATAGTGACTTCCTTCATCTTGTCACCCTGTTTAATCGCGTCTACCACTTCCATCCCTTCCAACACCTTGCCAAAAACGGTATGTAATCCGTCCAGATGGGGGAAAGCGTCATAGCAGATAAAAAACTGGCTGCCTCCTGTATCCTTGCCGGCGTGGGCCATCGACAGGGAGCCGCGCAGGTGTTTGTTCGGGTTAATTTCACATTTGATTTTGTAGCCCGGGCCACCAGTCCCAGTGCCGTGGGGACAGCCGCCCTGGATCACAAACCCCGGGATGACCCTGTGGAAGATCAGCCCGTTGTAAAATCCCTTTTTAATTAAAGACTCGAAGTTCGCTACCGTATTGGGAGCGTCTTTTTCAAACAACTCTATTACGATGTTTCCTTTTTCAGTTTCAATAACTGCCTTTTTCAAGTAAGCACCTCGCAAATTTTAAAAGTCCAGGCTTTCTCCGGGGGCTATTACAGCAACTTTGCTCCCGGTATTCGATTCCACTTCAGATTTGAACTTTTGCGGATCCTGCGCTATCAGCGGCCAGGTGTTATAGTGCATTGGAATCATCATCTTCGGCTTCAGCATCTTGACCGCTTCCAGGGCGTCTTCCGGACCCATGGTGAAGTTGTCACCTATAGGCAGCATGGCCAGGTCGATCTTGCTGAGCCTTCCCACCAACTCCATGTCACCAAAAAGGCCGGTATCCCCGGAATGATAAATAGTTTTACCGTCTAAATTGATAATAAAGCCGCAGGGATTTCCCAGGTACTCCAATGGGCCGTCCCCGGCTCCGTAACCCGTGCCGTGCCAGGCGGGTGTCAGCTTGATTTTTACCCCGTCAAAGGTATAGCTGCCGCCGATGTGCATCCCGTGCGCCTGGACACCTTTATTGGCGCAGAAAGTGGCAAGTTCAAACACTGAAACCACTGTGCCCCCGGACTGCTTGGCAATGGCTATAGTGTCGCCGATGTGATCACCATGACCGTGGCTGACCAGGATCAGATCCGCCTTAACATCTTCTACCTTGGTTTTAGCCAGAGGGTTACCCGTTAAAAAGGGGTCGATGGCTATCTTTTTACTGCCTTCGATCAGAAAACCAGCATGTCCTAAAAAAGTTATCTTCACACTATCAACTCCTTTCTGTAACTATTTTATATTAGATTATAACCAAAATCCTGTTATATTTCACTTCTTTTCCAAAATAAATAAAACAATAATTGCGCCCTCCAGGCGCAATTATTGTCTGCTTCAAGGCTTAATATTTCACAACTTACTTTAGATCTTCAATGATCCATTCAATAATTTTTGATGAAGCCGTATATGGATCAATTTCCATCGAGGTAACTTTTTCAAGCAGATCGTTAACTCGTCCCGGACGGTCAACCTGCTGCCTTACCATTCTCTGCCACTGGTAGTTAACTATATCCAGGGTTTCGTTTTTTGTTCTCTCCTTGCGCCTTGCTGTGAAGAAACCTTTCTCATTAAGATAGCCGCGGTGCGTTTCCATCGCCGCCATCAGTTCATCAACACCTTCAGCCTTGTTGATTGTCGTAGTTTTTATAACCGGCGGGCGCCATTTTATGTGATCATCCTGCATGTCAAGCATTATATTGACTTCTAGCTCCAGAGTGTCAGAGCCGGGCATGTCACATTTATTAATGGCAAAAACATTGGCTATTTCCATTATGCCCGCCTTCATGGACTGGATACTGTCTCCCGCTCCTGGCGTCAAGACCACCACGGTGGTGTCCGCGATATACATAATATCAAGTTCTGACTGACCCACACCAACCGTTTCAATAATAATCCAGTCCATCCCGAAGGCGTCCATTACCTTGACTACTTCCCTGGTAGTCTTGGCTAACCCGCCGAGGCTGCCTCTGGTAGCCATACTGCGCACAAAAACCCCCTCGTCCAGGGCATGCTCGTTCATACGGATACGGTCACCAAGGAAAGCCCCACCGGAAAATGGACTTGAGGGATCGACGGCGATGACACCCACGGTTTGATTTCTTTTTCTAATTTCACGAATGATGCTATCGACTAAAGAACTTTTCCCTGCGCCAGGCGAGCCGGTAAATCCCAGTATATAGCTTCGCCCGGTGTGTTGATATAACTTTCGTAGAATCTCATCCTTGTCAGGCATTTCATTTTCTACCAGCGAAATAACTCTGGCCAGTGACCGCAGTTCACGGGACCAAAAACCCTGTGGTAAATCTGCCAAAAGTACACCCCCTATGCTATAAAATAAGAGCAGTACCTTTTCCAACCATTGAAAAATATCAAAAGGTCAGAAAAGTAAATCTTTTTTAAATATTACTTCTTCGTAAAATATTAATTTCCTTTAAGATAATTGCCTGTTTACCAAGAAAAACATTTTTATAACCAAATGCCTTCGGCAAATTTTATAACATCTTTTGTTCTGTCAGGTACTTTTCAGCCGCCACCGCAGCCACGGCGCCATCCGCAACGGCGGTTACCACCTGCCGCAGCAGTTTCTGTCGCACATCACCCGCCGCATACAATCCCGGCTGAGAAGAAAGCATGTTTTCATCAGTGATAATATATCCCCTGTCATCAAGCGTTATAATATCCTTAACCAGCCCGGAATTAGGGTTGCTACCGACATATAAAAACACACCGTCAACATTTAGAACTCTTGTTTCGTTGCTACGCACGTCCCTGACCTTAATTGCTTCAACAGTGATGTTGCCATTAATCTCATCAACAACACTATGCCAGATAAATTCGATCTTGGGATTCTCAAAAGCCCTTTTCTGAACGATCTTCGTAGCTCTTAGCTCACCCCGCCGGTGAATTAGCAGAACTTTTTTAACAATCCTGGTTAGAAACATAGCTTCTTCAACCGCTGCGTCACCACCGCCAACCACAGCAACTGTCCTGCCCCGGAAAAAAGCGCCGTCACAGGTGGCGCAGTATGAAACACCAAGGCCTGTAAATTCCTTTTCTCCTTTTACTCCCAATAGCTGCGGATTGGCGCCGGTCGCCATAATCACCGCGCCTGCCATGATTTCCCCGCCGTCGGTTTTTAAAATGAAGCCTTTTTCTGTAACACTGACGCTGTCTACATTAGTAGACAATATCTCAAGGCCAAAACGGCGCGCCTGTTTTTCCATCTGGGTCATTAACTCGGGTCCGCCCGTTCCTTCACTAAAACCTGGATAGTTCTCTATGAAATGAGTGCTTATCACCAGCCCGCCGGGAACTCCGCGCTCAAGGAGCACGGTGTCAACAGCAGCTCTTGAAGCGTATATGCCCGCTGACAAACCAGCAGGCCCGCCACCGATAATAACCAGTTCCCTCTTATTCAATTCCCGCACCTCCATGTGTTAATCTTCTAAAGTCATCTAAACAATCTTAACTTATTGAGATCATTCGAGTCAATAAAACAATGGACAATAAGAATAAACATTATATTTTTGCAAAAAAAAGCCGCCCTTGATATCGCCGGGAGGCCTGTTGATTATTTGCCTAAACTATTCATAATATCATCCATAACATTTTTGATTTCCTGGTCCCCATTAATATTCTTCAACAAGTTTTTCTTGGCATAGTAATCAATAAGCGGCTGGGTACTGGCATCATATACATACAGGCGGTTATTTACTGCGGCCTCGTTGTCATCGCTGCGTTGATAGAGATCTCCGCCGCAGTTGTCGCATATCCCATCAACCCGGGTCTTTTTAAAAACCATATGATAGCTCGCGCCGCAGGAACGGCAGATACGCCTTCCGGTGAGCCGCTCAATTAATTTCTCACGCGGCACTACAATATTTACAACCCCATCAAGTGACCTACCCATACCCTTAAGTTTTTCATCCAGTGCTTCAGCCTGAACAACATTACGTGGAAAACCGTCAAGCAGAAACCCCCTGTCGCAGTCAGACCGGGAAAGCCTTTCCTTAACCATACCCACAACAACAGAATCGGGCACAAGCTCTCCTTTATCCATGTATTCCTTGGCTTTCTTGCCCATTTCCGTGCCTTCACTGATGGCGATGCGGAACATATCACCGGTCGAAATATGTGGGATTTGCAACTTCTTAACCAGTTCTTCCGCCTGGGTTCCTTTGCCTGCGCCCGGAGGCCCCATGATTAAAAGGTTCACAAGCCATCCCTCACAAAATTTTCTATTTTTAAATGCCCAAACAAACTTATTATAACATGTAAACTGCGGAGCCGGAAGCAAAGGTGTTATGAAAACTAATAAGTATCTTAAAAAATTATTTATTTTCCCATTTCTTATAATATATCACTGATACCTTAAAACACTTTAAAAAAGTTAACCCGCTAAAACACACGATATGTTTTGCGGGTTTAAATTAACAACTGGTCGGGGCAACACGACTTGAACGTGCGACCTCACGGTCCCGAACCGTGCGCTCTACCAAACTGAGCTATGCCCCGTTTGTATTCCTCTTCAATAACAAAAATAATTTTGTCATAGTCCTTATTAAATGTCAAGTGTAAAAAGTGTAATTATAAATTGCAGGTTTTAATAGAAAAAGCTCGAAGAACAAGATAAATAAATTATTTTGCCGGGTGTTAGAATGATCAGGTGGATTTACTACTTGCTGAGGTCTCTCAACTCCAGTTTCTACACATTTCTGATGGGACGCTTGCTCAATTCTGTTGGACGTGACACAATATTCGAAGGATATGTTGATGTCTCCCTATCTAAACAGGTTATAATTGGTAATGAATGCTATATTTCCTCCGGTGTTTCCTTTGTGATAACCGCTACAGGCAGCATATCCATCGGCAGCAGGGTATACATCGGAAAAGGCAGCGTTCTGGCCAGCGACGCCTGCATCAAAATTGGTGATAATACAATGCTGGCCGAATATGTGAGCGTAATAGACGCTGACCATGGAATTAAGAGAAACGGGATACCAATACGGGATCAGGGACTGAATCCAGCCCCGGTGAATATCGGCAGCGACGTGTGGATTGGACGGGGATGCGCCCTGCTTAAAGGGGTTACTATCGGCGATGGTGCTGTAATAGGCGCCAACAGCGTCGTAACACGCGACATTCCCCCTTTTGCTGTCGCCTATGGCTCACCTGCCACAGTGCAAAAATACCGCTAAGTAAATAACTATAATAGATTTCAATCGTGCTGAAAACATAACTTAAAGGAGGAAGAAAATTTGGGCAGTTTACTTTCCCATGTAGTTTTTTATATTTATCTTATGGTGTCAATTGGCGCGACAATTTGGGTTTTTCTCAATACCAGAAAACTCGGCAGGCCTCTTTCAGAATCTTTAGGATGGGCACTTTTTATGACACCACCGTTATTCCCGCTGGCCATAGTAACATACCTCTACTTCCGCA
>JBAZQW010000051.1:0-12201 GCA_041645005.1 Desulfotomaculaceae bacterium
TGGATTTTGGGGGGCACGAGATGGCTGCCGGGTTCGCCATAAAAAGAAGCAACATAGAAAGTTTTTTTGAGGACTTAAATATTTACGCGGAAGAGGTTATCGGAGACAAGAAGATGATGCCGCTGCTGGATGTTGACGGCTTTGTAGACATAGGGCAGGTCTCCGAGGAACTGGTCAATGAGATAATAAAACTGCGTCCCTTCGGGCATGCCAACCCGGACCCGCTGCTAGTCTGCCGCAAGGCGACACTCATGGAAAGCCGCGGCGTTGGGAAGGGCGCGGCTCACCTGAAACTCCGCCTGCGTACAGATGACGCTGTTCTGGACGGGATAGGCTTTAATCTCGGGGCTTATGCAGAGGTCCTGGCCACAGCCGAATCTGTTGATATAGCCTTCGTGCCGGGTATGAATGAATACAACGGCAGGCGCAATGTACAACTCGAAGTGAAGGATCTCAGGGCACCTGCTTTACTTGACGGATTGGAACAACACCTTGAGGAGACACTTTTTATTGAAGACGCGCTTCATTCTTCGACCGGGGAAGTGGCTGAAGATAAGGAAGAACTATTTATTCCGGAGTTTGTTCTTGGCAAGTTCAAAGATATAAAAAACGGAAACGAGTCCATTAGAGCCGTCCTAAACAAGCGGATACAGGATGTTGAGTTGATAGACCGCCGCAATTCAGGTGACCGGCTTGCCCTGCTGGCCAGACTTGCCGCCGGCGATGAGCCTACTTTAGTTGTAACTTCGTGTGCTTACCAGGCTATTGAGCTGGCCCATTATATTCAACTGGCCAGACCAGATTTAAAAGGGAAGATTGCCTGTTGTCATCAGCAGAATCACAAAGACAAAGAACCGGAGATAATAGCCCTGCGCAAATCAGGTGAGCTAGGCGTTCTGGTCACCACCCCTGAGGCGGCGTCTCTTGCCTGTTTCAGTCCAGGGCAAGTGGTATTGTACCATCTTCCCTACGACCCGCAAGGTATTAATTCCGCAATTGAATATGTTCCGCTTGGCGGCAGGCTGTACTTTTTATTCAGCGATGAGGATTTCCAGGACAATTTGCTGGGACTTGAATCTCTGGTCCCGGGCAGGGAGTACCTGGCCAGTCTCTATCATTTGCTGCGCCGGGAGAAAAAAGAGTATCTAACGGTGCACATGAACCGGCTGAACGCAGCCATGACAGCGGCGGGATTTGTTCATGCCGGGGCCAAAACGGTTAGAGTCGCTTTCACCGTTCTAAGTGAACTGGGGTTGCTTACATGTGATGATAAGGGTGACTTTGTGCGGGTTCATTTATTACCGGCGCCCGCAGTCAAAAAAGATCTGTTTCAGTCACAAACATACAAGTTTCTTTGTGGGGTTAAAGAGGATTCTGTCAGCTTTATGCGGAAATTTTTAAGTGAACCTGTACATAACCTGTTGACATTATAAGCGTATAGCTTTAAGGGAGGTTATAAAATTGGACCTTAAGAGTAAAATAAGAGAAATACCAGACTTCCCCAGGGAAGGTATTAATTACAAAGACATTTCCACCCTGCTCCTTGACGGAGATGCTTACAGGCAGGCAATTCAGGAACTGGCTACTCAGTGCAGGCACAAACAGGCGGATCTTATAGTGTGTCCAAAAGCTCGAGGCTTGATCATCGGTGCGCCCCTGGCTTATATCCTGGGCACGGGGCTGGTTACACTAAGCCTGCAGGGCAATGAGCCGGAGGAAGCTTTTACCTGCCATTACGACCTGGAATTTGGCGGCAGGTCAATTGAATTGAACCGGGGAATAATACAGCCCGGCATGAAAGTCCTGGTTGTGGATGAATTGATTGCCACGGGCGGAACGACTGTTGCTGCTGTTAAGATAATCGAGGAGTTGGGCGCAGAGGTGGTAGGAACTGTCTTTCTTATTGAGCTTACAGGTCTTGGCGGCAGGGTGAAGCTGCAGGATTACGACACCATTTCACTTGTACAGTACAATTATTAGAAAGCAATCTATGCTGTGGTTATGGAAGCCTCAGTTTAAAGGGAAATGATGTTATGGATTACTCGTCCCCTATTTCAGCCGCAGTGTCCCAGGAGATGGAACCGGTTATACCGGGAGACCGGAATAAACCGTTAAAGCTCCATCATGAGGATCTGGCGGTTTCTTTAGAAGAACTGATTCAACAGATTAAGGCTTATAACCCCAAGGCGGACATCTCTGTAATCAAGAACGCCTATGAGTATGCCGAAAACGCTCACCGGGAACAGAAGCGGTTCTCCGGTGAACCTTTTATTGTCCACCCGCTGGAAGTGGCAAAAATCCTGGCTGAGCTTGAATTGGATCAGGAGACTATAGTGGCGGGTTTTCTGCACGATGTAGTAGAGGATACCGGAATTACCCTGGAAAACATAAAAGAGAAGTTTGGCAACGAGATAGCCCTTCTAGTGGACGGCGTGACCAAGCTTAGCCGGATAGAGTATAAATCAAAAGAGGAACAGCAGGTGGAAAACCTGCGTAAAATGTTCCTGGCTATGGCCAAGGATATCAGGGTTATTCTGATTAAACTTGCTGACCGCCTGCACAACCTGCGCACCCTGAAATACCAGTACGTGCCCAAACAGCGGGAAATAGCCGGTGAAACGCTTGAAGTTTTCGCCCCACTGGCGCACCGGCTGGGGATTTATAGAATAAAATGGGAACTGGAAGACCTGGCCTTTAGTTATATAGAACCTGAAAAATACTCTGAACTGGTTGAGAAGATTGCCAAAACCCGTGATAAAAGGGAAGAGTATATCCGCTTAGCCATCTCAAACCTGACCGACAAACTTGCCGCCATGGGCATTGAAGCCGATATCCAGGGCCGGCCCAAGCACCTCTACAGCATCTACGGTAAAATGCTGAAGCAGCAGAAAGACGTTGATGAGATTTTTGATGTCATGGCCGTACGATGTCTGGTGGAAACTGTGCGTGACTGCTATGCCGCCCTGGGCATTGTTCATACCATGTGGACGCCGATTCCCGGGCGTTTTAAGGATTTTGTGGCCATGCCCAAATCAAACATGTACCAGTCCATACACACAACAGTGATTGGCCCCCAGGGTGAGCCGATGGAGATTCAAATCCGCACCAGGGAGATGCATCGTACCGCCGAATATGGTATTGCCGCGCACTGGCGCTATAAGGAAGGCGGCAAGGGGGACCGCGAGTTTGAAAAGAAACTGGCCTGGCTGCGCCAACTATTGGAGTGGCAGCACGATCTTGGTGACGCCAGGGAATTCATGGAAAGTCTGAAAATTGACCTTTTCGCTGATTCTGTATTTGTGTTTTCCCCTAAAGGTGACGTGGTGGAACTTTCAGCGGGGTCAGTCCCCCTGGACTTTGCCTACCGTATTCACACCGATATCGGGCATCGCTGTATTGGCGCTAAAATTAGCGGGCGGATCGTACCCCTGGAATACAAGCTGAAAAACGGGGATATCGTAGAGGTGCTGACCTCAAAAAACAGCGCTCCCAAGCGGGACTGGCTGAACATTGTGCACACTTCTAACGCCAAAACGAAGATCAGGCAGTGGTTTAAAAAAGAACACCGGGAAGAGAATATTCTTAAAGGGAAAGATTACCTGGAGCGTGAAGTCAAAAAACAAGGCATCGAAAATGATTTATTAAAGAGTGAAAGGCTGGCGGAACTTGGCAGGAGGTTTAACTTTTTAACCCTTGATGACCTGTACGCAGCTATCGGTGACGGGCAAATAACAGCCAGCAACATCCTGGGCAAGATCAAGGTAGAAAACAAAATAGAGAAAAAAGGTCTGCTGGCTGAAGAAGTCCAGGTTTTAAAAACTGAAGTCAGGCCGTCTCAGGGATGGGGGAAACCAACTCAGGGAATCAGGGTGAGGGGGGTCGACAATTTACTGATCAGGCTGTCTCACTGCTGCAACCCGGTTCCCGGCGATCCTATCGCCGGTTATGTAACCAGGGGTAGGGGTGTTTCGATTCACCGCACCGACTGCAGGAATCTGCTCACTTATCAGCAGTATGAGAGTGAACGGCTGGTTGAAGTGGCCTGGGATAAAGAATTTACCGAGCCATTTCAGGTAAAACTTGAAATAATCGGTTTAGACCGGGCGGGTTTTTTGAGTGACGTTATGGCGATTCTTGTTGAAATGAAGATCAGCGCCAACTGGGTGACCGCGCGGGGTAAGAAAGACGGTGGCGCGGTAATCGAACTTGTCCTGGAAATGAGAGGGTTGGAACAGCTTGAGCATATCTTCAATAAAATCAAACGGGTTAAAGATGTCTATGATATGCGGCGGGTAAGTTTTAGCGCCCAACCGGAGAACCCGTTGAACTAAGCGGGGGTGTAAGTATTTGCGGGCGGTAATGCAGAGGGTTACCAGGGGAGCGGTGGCGGTAGATGGCCAAACGATAGGTGAGATTGGCCGGGGATTAGTTGTGCTGTTAGGTGTAGGCCGCGGTGATACTGCAGGCGAAGCGGGCTATCTGGCCGATAAAGTCGCGAACCTGAGGGTGTTTGAAGATACTGACGGCAAAATGAATCTTTCGGTAATTGACACAGGGGGAGCAGTGCTTGCGGTTTCCCAGTTTACCCTTTACGGCGACTGCCGTAAAGGAAGAAGGCCTGGTTTTTCCGAGGCTTGCTCCCCGGATGAGGCAAAAGAGTTGTATAATACTTTTGTAAAGGAGTTGGAAAGACTAGGTATAAAGGTGGCAACCGGGTGTTTCCGCGAGCATATGACGGTGGAAATAATAAATGATGGTCCTGTAACCTTGCTTTTAGACAGTAAAAAGAATTTTTAATTTAACGGAGGAATTGATACCTGTGATATTTAAAGGGCTTGCCGTAGGAGCGATGGACTCGAATTGTTACATAATAGGCTGCGAGGAAACAAAAGAGGGCATAGTGGTAGACCCGGGCGCAGAGGCCAAAAGGATTTTAAAGAATGTTGACTCTCTGGGTCTGAAAATAAAAGCCATAGTTTTGACCCATGGTCACGTCGACCATATCGGTGCTTTAGCTGAAGTGCAGGAGGCTACAGGCGCAGAGGTGTGGATTCATGCCGAAGACGCCCCGCAGCTTACAGACGCCAACAAAAACCTGTCAATCTATGTTGGGCCGAAGATGTCGGTAAAACAGGCCGACAGGCTGTTGCAGGACGGTGACGTTTTAGAAGTCGGGAACCAGGCGGTGGAGGTAATTCATACCCCCGGCCACACCAGGGGCGGCATAAGCCTGAAATGCGGGCCGGATATCCTTATCACCGGGGACACTCTTTTCGCTGGCTCAGTGGGGCGCTCGGACTTCCCGGGAGGCAGCCACTCCCAGCTGATCGCTTCCATCAAGAATAAACTGCTGAAATTCCCGCCTGAAACAAAGGTCTACCCCGGCCACGGGCCCGCTTCCACGATAGAAGAGGAAAAAAGGGACAACCCGTTTCTGAGATAGACCACAAAGAGCACCTGCCGCAAGGCAGGTGTTCTTTAGCATATGGGATCATCTTGTGCCATTGAGCCTTCTTTGCCGCTTATAGAGGGTTATACTTTACCAAGTAAATCTGGCAGGTCAGCCAGTTTTCCTTTGAAATCAGGCTGCCAGGGCGAGTTTCCCCTGTCAATAAGGTTGTCAGTGACCAGGAAAGTTTTAATGCCGAGTGTTGAAGCGGTTAGATCCGCGGCGGTGTCGTTGCCTACCATTAACGCGCGATAGCCAGGGAGCCCTGTCTTTTCAAGAATTTCGTTGTAATAACAGGGGTTCGGTTTGCAGTAGTGGCTGTCCTCATAGCTTGTCACCAGTTCCCAGGGGATGCCTTCAACACCGGCCCAGCTCATTCGTTCCATAATTGCTCTTTTGGGAAAGATCGGGTTGGTCGCCAGTACCAGGCGGTAACCGTATCCGGCCAGTTTTTTGACAACTTTCCTGGCAATAGGATCAGGCCGGGTATAGGATCTCAACTCTTTATATTCATGAGCGTAAAAGTAATCGAATACCTGTATCAGCTCACCGGCAGGACGTTTTACCAGTGGCAGGAAGTTCTCCATAAACACTTCCTGGTTGGTTTTGCCGGGACGGGTGTCCCGCATCATTGCCCCGGTCGCGGCAAGGATAAATTCTTTCATCTGGTCAGGGGGAACTAAATTGCGAAATTTTTTAGTAAGCGCTTTAAAATATTCCCTTAAAAATTCTTCCATATCCATAGGGAGCAGTGTGCCGTCAAGGTCAAAAAAAATTGCCTCGATATCGATATTGCAACACCTTCCTGTCTTTACTGGTTAACTAAACAACGAAAGTTCTAAGACGCATATACCTGTGCGAAATGATGTATGAATCAACTGGCAGACCTGACGGGAAATAGAATTTTTAATGTTCCGTGGATTTAAAGCTGTCACCTGACGGTGCGCAGTGCTCACAACCGCAAGCCCCATCATGTTTCTTTTGGGGTCTGAGATCTGAAGATTCTATGGCATCCACAACCTGGGAGCGGATGTTGGCCAGGTATACTTCGCGCAGTTTCTTTTGATCTGTTTTTTCCTCCCTGGTAAGGCCACCGTCCCGCTGTTTGCGGGCCAGTTCGTTGATCCGGTCGACCAGTTCCTTGGTTATCATCTACGATCACCTCTTGCTGCGATATAATGTTTCTAAAAGTATTATACCACCCGCCGAATGTCAGAATCCAGGCTCAGGGAAAAGTAAGACTAAAGGGTTAGATATCGAATTGACAAAGAAGTATATTTTTCATAAAATGGTGGTCAGGGACTAAGGATAGATCACACACCATGGTCCCAACGGTATCTTTCCAGTTGGCGAATTTTTTTAACAATACAAAGCGATGACCGGGGCGAGTAAACGCAATTGTTTTCAGCAGGGAGGGAAGGCCGCTGACTGAAAGCCTTTCTTGTAAGCAGGCGTTGAAGAACACCCGGGAGCGGCTACCGAAAATGCACGCTTATGAGTAGGCTAGCCCGGCACCTCCGTTACAGGTAAAAGGGAAAACGGGAGTTTTCCGAAAAAGGGTGGCACCGCGGATAACAAGTATCCGTCCCTGGTAATGCTGTCGCATGGCCGGGACGGTTTTCATTTTTAGGAGGGGTTTTATGCTTACCACGCGACCGCGCGGCACTAACGACATACTACCGGGAGAAGTGGAAAAGTGGCGGTGGGTTGAAAACCATTTTCGCCGCGTTTGTGTTGAATACTGTTACAATGAAATCAGAACGCCTGTTTTTGAGCACACCGAGCTCTTTCAGCGCGGGGTTGGCGATACTACCGATATCGTGGCCAAGGAGATGTACACTTTTGTCGACAGAGGTGGCCGGAGCATCACTTTAAGGCCGGAGAATACAGCTCCCGCGGTAAGAGCCTACCTGGAGAATAAACTATATACCGTACCGCAGCCTGTAAAGCTTTTTTATATAGGGCCGATGTTCCGTTACGACCGCCCTCAGGCTGGCCGCTTCCGGCAGTTTCACCAGGTTGGGGCGGAGGTCTTTGGGTCTGACGATCCATACGTGGATGCGGAAATTGTGGCCATGGCTATGAATTTCTACAAAGATTTGGGTCTTGCAAGCCTTGAGTTGCACATCAACAGTGTTGGCTGCCCGGATTGCCGACCGGTGCTGCGCCGGGAGCTAAAAAACTATTTAAAGCCATTAATAGGCGATCTTTGCAGGGACTGCCAGGAACGGTTTGAAAAGAACCCCCTGCGGATTCTGGACTGCAAAGTAGAGCGGTGCAGCGAGGCCGGCGGGAACGCTCCCACAACCATTGAGTGTCTGTGCGAAAACTGTTCGCATCATTTCGCACAGTTTAAAAAGGGACTTGACCTGCTAAATTTGTCTTATATTGTGGACAGGCGACTGGTAAGGGGTCTGGATTATTACACTCATACCGCTTTTGAAATCATGGCTCCTGATATCGGCGCCCAGAGTTCAATTGGCGGCGGTGGCAGATATAACGGCCTGATCGAAACCTGCGGCGGATCTTCCATACCAGGAGTGGGTTTTGCCCTGGGAACGGAGCGGATCATCCTGGCTATGGAACGTCAGGGTATCAAAATACCCGGAGCGTCATCTCCCGACGTGTTTGTTGTTACTGCGGGAAAGGGAGCGGACGCCCAGGCTTTTAATCTGCTTTTCAGTCTGCGTTCCGCCGGGTTTTCCGCTGATAAAGATTATATGAACCGCAGCATGAAAGCGCAGATGAAGTATGCCGGCAAAACAGGCGCCCGCTTTGTGGTGATACTTGGCGAGGAGGAACTGGCAAGCGGCATTGCCCAGGTGCGGGATATGGGCGCGTGCAAACAGGAAACCAAAAAGCTTGACGAGGTTGTCAAATATTTAACCAGTATGAAAAAGTGATATGAGACGTGGGACGTGAGAAAAACAAGTCTAAGCCGTAAGGCGTAGAGCGTAGGGCGTAAGCAAAACAAGTAGTTAGGCGTAAGGCTTAAGTTTGAATGTAATTCTCTTAGGTGATAACCCGTTAGGAACGCATGATATGCCTACGGCCTACGACCAAGCTTGTAGGTCCGGATTTATCCGGACAAAAGTTTTGATAGAATGAATTCACATCTACGGTGGGATTAGCCGGAGTTGGTCTGGATTTATTTAGCAATTAAATCAAGTGAGTTATAGATTTGGGGGGATAAATATGATTGACTTTATGAACGGTTTAAAGCGCAGCCATTATTGCGGTGATTTGAGAATCGAACATGCTGGCCGGCAAGTGGTTTTGATGGGCTGGGTTCAGCGGAGAAGGGACCACGGTGGCCTTATCTTTGTCGACCTCAGGGACAGAGCCGGGCTGGTGCAGGTGGTGTTCAGCCCGGACCAGCACGAGGACGCTTTTAAAAAAGCGGAGGGAGTTCGCGGCGAGTATGTCCTGGCTGTGCGGGGTACTGTGCGGGAGCGCCCTGAAGGTACTGTCAATCCTAACCTGGCAACCGGCCAGGTAGAGGTGTTGGCCAGTGAAATCAGGGTTTTAAACAGGGCTAAGACTCCACCGTTTTACATAGAAGATAATATAGAGGTAGAAGAGAACCTGAGGCTGCGCTACCGCTACCTGGACCTGCGGCGGCCAGAGATGCAGGAGGCTGTAATCCTTCGCCACCGGGCGGCCAAATCGGCCCGTGACTTTCTGGATGAACGTGGTTTTTTAGAAATAGAAACGCCAATGCTGCAAAAGAGCACCCCGGAGGGGGCGAGGGATTACCTGGTGCCGAGCAGGCAAAACCCCGGCAAATTCTATGCTCTGCCACAGTCGCCCCAGCTTTTTAAGCAAATTTTAATGGTCGCTGGCCTGGATAGATATTTCCAGATCGTTCGCTGCTTCAGGGATGAAGATCTGCGAGCTGACCGCCAGCCTGAATTTACCCAGATCGATATGGAAATGTCTTTCGTGGATGTTGACGATATACTTGGGCTGTCGGAAGAGATGATTGCGCGCCTGTGCCGGGAAACCACCGGACTGGAAATAGCCGCGCCCTTCCCGCGTCTCTCTTATAAAGAGGCAATGGACCGTTTTGGCTCGGACAAGCCTGATACCCGTTTTGGGTTGGAACTGAAAGACATCTCCGACATTGCCTCAAGCTGTGGTTTTAAAGTATTCGCATCTGTCATCGCCAGCGGCGGACAGGTGAAAGGAATTAACGCCAAAGGCTGCGCTTCTTTCAGCAGGAAAGAAATCGATGATCTGACCGCTTATGCCGCTATCTATAGAGCCAAGGGACTGGCGTATTTTGTAGTGACTGAGGACGGTATCAAATCAGCCATAGCCAAGTTTTTCAGCGAAAAAGAACTGTCACTGATTCTTGAGAGGCTGGCAGCGGAACCTGGCGATCTGCTTCTTTTTGTAGCCGATAAGCCTGATGTGGCGGCCAATGCGCTGGGTGCACTGAGACAGCATCTTGGGGAGCGCCTGGGGCTGATTCAGGAAGGTCTTTATAATTTTCTTTGGGTTGTTGACTTCCCCTTGCTCGACTATGACCAGGAGGAAGGCCGTTATGTGGCCATGCATCATCCATTTACCTCACCCAGGGAAAGTGACATCGCCCTGCTTGATACCAGTCCCGGCGAAGTACGGGCCAAGGCTTATGATCTGGTTCTAAACGGGGTAGAGGTTGGTGGCGGCAGCATCAGGATCTACCACAGGGATCTCCAGGAGAAAATGTTTTCCACCATTGGCATTGGGCAGTCGGAAGCAGCGGAAAAGTTTGGCTTCATGCTGGAAGCTTTTGAATATGGCACACCGCCGCACGGAGGTATCGCCTTTGGCTTTGACCGGCTGATTATGCTCCTCGCCGGAAAAAAGACAATCAGGGATGTGATACCCTTCCCCAAAACGCAGAGCGCCACTTGCCTGATGTCTCAGGCGCCGAACCTGGTTGCGCCGGCACAGCTTAAAGAACTGCATATTAAAACCGATCTCAAGAAAAACTAGCTTGCATGAAGGTACTGGTCTAGCTTGGAGGCAGCACTTGATAATCACCCGCAGGTATGGTAACATAATTACAATAGCATAACGCCCTGCTGTGTTCGTGGTCAACTGTAAAGTTTTGAGCCAACACTTTATAAACGGGAGTCCGGGCTCTGGATGTGGCTTGCACGCCTCCTTGGTCGAGGACACAAAAATCATCCAGGAGGGCACCCACCTGTGAGAGCAGGTTCAAACTTTTGGTAGTCACGGCATTTGTGGGGTTTTAGTAAGATATGAGCTACAGGTTTTCAGTTTAGGCTGGCTAAAGCCCGGCGGCTGAAAACCTTTTAATTTTTATGCTCCCTTCGGACATTGACAAAGTGTTTTAATGGGGATTATAATTTTTGTGTATTAGTTTATTTTTCTTTAGTTTTAAGAAACTGCTAAATGGAATTGTTGCTTATACACAATGGACAAACAGGACTAAACCGGGAGGGGGAGATTTTTTTGGCCAGTAAAAATGTTACTGTGTTGAAAGATGAAGATTTTAAAAAAGTAATAAGCGAATCCACTGTACCTGTGCTGGTAGATTTTTGGGCTGAATGGTGCGGTCCTTGTAAGATGATAGGTCCGGTTGTGGAAGATATAGCCTCGGAGTTCGCGGGCAAAATCAAAGTTGGCAAGTTAAATGTGGACGAAAACCAGGATGTGCCGGCAAATTTGAAAGTGATCAGTATTCCGACTTTGATTCTTTTTAAGAACGGCCAGGAGCTTGAGCGCTCTATTGGATATAAGACAAAGGACGAACTAAGCAGTTTTATCAGCAAGCTATTATAAAATTGTATTATTAAAAAAGCACGTTTTTGTACGTGCTTTTTTTTATATTAAACATAGCACATTAAGTGGTTTTAATTCTTTTTAGCTTTTAAAACCATCTATAATTTTTTATCTTTTCTCACGTCCCACGTCCCACGTCTCATATTCCAAACAGGAGGGCAAAAATGGTGAATTTGTTTGAGCAGGCCATGGAAAAGAATATGACAAAAACCGCTCCTCTAGCCATGCGGATGAGACCAAGAACCCTGGCTGAATTTGAAGAGCAGTTCGGGATAGTGGGTAAGGGAACGTTGCTGAGACGCTCTATCGAAGCGGATAATTTAATGTCCGCTATATTTTTCGGGCCGCCGGGAACAGGAAAAACCACCCTGGCCGTGATTATCGCTCACCTTACTAAAGCCTGCTTTGAAACCATAAACGCGGTGATGGCAGGGGTAGCGGATATCAGGCGGGTAATGGAAGAAGCCAAAAAGAGGCGTTCCCTTTACAATGAAAAAACTATCCTTTTTATTGACGAAATTCACCGTTTTAACAAAGCACAGCAGGACGCCCTGCTTCCTTTTGTAGAAAACGGTCTGATTACCCTGATCGGGTCCACCACCGAGAACCCCATGTTTGCCGTAAACCGCCCCCTTCTTTCCCGCTCGCAGCTTTACCGCTTTGAGCTTCTTTCCCGGGAGGCTGTGCGTAGAATTCTCCTTAAGGCGCTCGTGGATGAAGAAAGAGGGCTGGGAGCATACCGGGTAGAGGCTGCTGAAGAGGCTCTGGACCACCTGGCTGAGGTTGCTAACGGAGATGCCAGAGCAGCCCTTAATGCGCTTGAACTGGTTGTCCTGACGACAATTCCGGACTCCGGGGGAGTTAGGCGCGTTACCCTGGCTGCCGCGGAAGAAGCGATCCAAAAGCGTGTCCTGAGGTACGACCGCGCGGACGAGCATTATGATGTGATATCTGCT
>JBAZQW010000052.1:0-12093 GCA_041645005.1 Desulfotomaculaceae bacterium
TTAGCCATAAGTCCTGGATATTTGTATGAAGAGATATACCCTAAAAGTAATAAGATAAATAAAAATGAGTGGGGGGACAGAGTATGGTGAGGCGGGATGATGAACAGGAAGCGGCAGAGAACCAGAGAATAAAAGAGGAATGGATATCAGCGCTTATTGAACTGATGAAGCAGCTCAAACAGTGGACGGTGGAACAAATAAAAGACTGGGAGAGGGATCCTCAGCAGGGTGCGGTTCCGTGCGCTATTGAAACAACCACAGAGAAACATGAAGAGTATCTTGGAAAATATTTTGCCCCGATGCTGGTCATCACCTCGGAAGAGTGCGAGGTGGAGGTGCGGCCAGTCGGCAGGTTTGCCATAGGCGCGATCGGGCAGGTGTGCATGACTAACAACAGGCAGGCGGTTAATTTCTTATACTCGAAAAGAAAAGGCTGGTTTGTCATGGAAAACAGGAAACCCCTGACGAGGGATATGTTCCTCGATCTGCTCAGGCAGATGTGTCAGGCATAAAGTTAAGAAAATATTATGACCGGGAGGTATTTTAAGTGTTAAGCTGCGCCAAATGTGGATCGCATCCGTGTTACAAAGGTGAATTGGACAAGTTGCCGTCAAACTGCCCGATGAAATCTTATGGTGAAACATACGAAGAGGCCGCGGCCATTTACCGTGAGTCTGACGGCAGCATGGCCTGCAGCTCGGCGCGGGTAGAGTCCGCCGGTTACGGGGTCTGGCCGAGGATCCGTGAGATCATGGAGTTTTCCCGGCTGGCTGGTTTCAACAAGCTGGGCCTGGCCTTCTGCGTCGGGTTGCGCAAAGAGGCTTTTGAAGTAAACAGGATATTTGAAAGCAACGGCTTTACGGTAGCCTCGGTCATGTGCAAAACCGGCTCCAGGCCCAAGGAAGAACTGGGGCTGCGGGATGATGAAAAAGTGCGGCCGGGCCAGCTAGAGGCCATGTGCAACCCCGTGGTGCAGGCCCTGCTCTTAAATAAGGAACAGACCGATTTAAACGTCCTCCTCGGCCTGTGCGTGGGGCATGACAGTATTTTTATCAAGCACTCGGAGGCCCCGATCACGGTACTAGCGGTTAAAGACCGGGCCACGGGGCACAATCCGCTGGCGGCAATTTACGCCGGCCATTATTTCCAGAAAAAAGTAAATATAACCTGATCTAATGCGAACGAATGAGTCCGCAGCATCATTTTTTTAAGTATTATATGTTAATAAATGGCCTTGCCTTTATGAACTGTGTTTCATAATAATACAACTGATCATGGGCAGATGTCAAAAATATTTGGAGATTCATAAAGCAATCTATCTAATAGCTGGGAATGCTCTTTCCTGATTACTACTGCAGTCCTCTTTTCCCTTCCCTGCATTTTTGAAAATTCTTCGCATTTTCTAAAATGTCGGCCACGTTCTCAAGCCAGTCGCCTTCAAAAAGTTCAATCAGGCCCCTGTCGCAGGCGGTCGCAATTTTCGGGTCGATCGGCAGCCGGGCAAGGACATCGATGTCGTGTTTCAGTGCGATTTCCTCGATATGGCTGTCGCCGAATACCTGGCATTCCTTATTGCAGTCCGGACATTTAAAACTTGCCATGTTCTCGACTATGCCGATGATCGGGATATCCATCATTTTAGCCATCTTGACCGCCTTGGACACTATCATGGAAACCAGCTCCTGGGGTGAAGTCACAATTAATATCCCGTCCACAGGGATGGATTGAAATACTGTGAGAGACACGTCCCCCGTACCGGGCGGCATATCAATGAACATATAATCCACGTCTCCCCAGATTACTTCCGTCCAGAACTGCTTGACCGTGTTGCCAATAATCGGGCCCCTCCAGACAACCGGGTCTGTGTCATCTGCCAGCAGCAGGTTGATCGACATGATATCGATGCCCGTTTTGCTCTTGATGGGCAGCAGGCCCAGTTCATTCCCCGATGCTTTTTCTCTGATACCAAATGCCTTGGGTATGGATGGCCCCGTTACGTCGGCGTCGAGGATGGCTGTGTTATAGCCCCTTCTCTTCATTGTCACGGCAAGCAATGATGTCACCAGCGATTTGCCGACACCTCCTTTGCCGCTGACAATGCCGATTACCTTCTTAATATTGCTCAGTTCATGCGGCTTTTCAAGAAAATCTTTCGGTGTTTTCTTTTCACCACAGTCTTCGCCGCAGCTGTCGCAGCTATCGTTGCAGTCATTGCCCATTCTCTTTCTCCTTTGCGTTTATATTATTATTTGACTTCCAGCCGCCAGGTATTGAATCTGATCCCCCATAATCCCTTTCAGCATCTTATAAGGCTCGATGCCCGTGCAGTGGCAGGTATAATATTTTGACATTCGAGAACAATTCAAGTTCGTCATCGATGACAAGGTTATCCCCGGCAAATTTGATAATCATGTGCTTCGTCCTTCAGCTTTCATCAGGCGTGGTTTCGTCCAGTCCTGTGCCTGCGGCACCTGCCGCACCCGTTTAACTGCTCGCTCCCGTCACAAAGCTCGAAATCACCGCCCTCGATCTTCAGTATTTTCCCCTCGACCAGGGTTGCCGCGACCTTCCTGCGGGCATCGTTATAGATCCTCTGGACGGTCGTGCGGGCGACGTTCATTCTTTCCGCGCACTCTTCCTGCGTCATAGCTTCCAGATCTATGAGACGGATGGTTTCAAATTCATCTATTGCCATTATTATCGTCCCCCTGGCTGGATGCGGCGCGTTGAGCGGCCCAAACAGGCTGTTCTCCGGCAGACAGCACACTTTTCTCCATTTTCTCGGTCTGGGCATGATTTTATTCACCTCATATATGTAATGCAAGTAACAGGGGTATACCCCTGTTACTTGTGCTACCTATTATAGATTTTCTAACTGTTTGCTGATAATGTCAAGCCTGTTTTGAAGAAGCTCTTTTTGCTCTTCCAGCAGTTCTTTTTGCGTCCTGGCTGTCGCTGGATCCGCGGCGAAGTTCATTCCATATCCGCTTCTGCAGCCAAATCCTCGTCCCCGCCCGGAGCCGAGTCCCATTCCAGCGCCATACCTGCCGGCATTAGCCCCGGTGCAAGCTCCAAAACCCCTGCCGCTCATCGGCCCATATCCCATCGGGCCGGCGCCATCTCCTCTTGGCATGCTCATTCCCTCCTTTTAGTTATTGACATATGTTCTTTATGATTTTATTATACCTCGGTATGAACATATGTCAATAATATATTTCTTCCTGGGTGAATCATTTATGTGTTATCTCGCCTGCAAATAGTATTCCAAATACTATGTCATTAAGTACCGGCATCAATATCAAACATGCAATAATTGCCCCCACCGGCTCCACCGGTAAAATACTGAAAGACAAACAGGGACAACCTTTGATATACTCAAAATGCGGATCTAATTTGAGCCATATAGAAAAAGGGACGATAAATAAGCAATGAAAAATATATTTTTCTATCAAACTGGTCTCGGGGAAATTGGGATAGCCGAAAACGGAAACGCTGTTACAAATCTATATTTTCAAAGAGAACACATACCTCGGGATGCTGTCGTATCTGAAACAGAAATATTAAAAGAGGCGGGCAGGCAATTGCAGGATTATCTTGCTGGTAAACTGAAAGATTTTAAGCTTCCTCTTGCTCCCGCCGGTACAGAGTTTATGCTGCGTGTCTGGGAAAGCCTGCGCGCCATTCCGTATGGCGAAACACGGAGCTACCAGGAAATAGCGCAAAGCGTAGGCAATAAAAAAGCATCAAGAGCGGTGGGGCTTGCCAACAACCGCAATCCGATCCCGATTATTATCCCCTGCCACCGGGTAATCGGCGCCAACGGAAAGCTGACCGGCTACCGGGGAGGGCTGGAAATCAAGGCACATCTTCTAGAGTTGGAAAAACAAGGGGTGTCAGGGGGACGGGGTTGTTGACATCTCTATATTTAACACGCACTGAAAACAAAAAGCACCTGCCCTCGTTACAGCAGATGCAGTGGATATAATTATTTGGGCTTTTTGGCTGGCTCTATTAAAGAAGATATTGGGGTAATAACATTTTTTTCAACCTTTTTTTCAGCCTTCTTCTTCTTTTTTTCCTTATTTCTAGGACTTTTATCTCCCACAGTAACTACCTCCAATCAATTATTAACTTTATTATACTCTCTTGCTGATATTACTACCACTCAGCTGTATTACTGAAAAACCTCTTGGATTGCTTAAAAATCATTCTAATGGTCCTTTATGTAATCATATCTCATTTTTACTGGCTAAAAAAGCATATTCCATCCACATAGGGTTGTCAACAACCCGTCCCCTGACACTCCCCTCGTACATCCATGCATTAAATCCCCAAAAACACGAGCCCCTGCATTTATTCTGCAGAGGCTGCTGTTCAAATCAAGATGTCTGGGTAAGGAGCCGCTAATCAATACGTATAGGCTATAAATGAGCAAAACCAGCACAGACAGAAAAGAGACACAACAAAAACGTCCCCCTGTGTCTTCCCCCCAATTTATAGTATAATAGGCCAAAGTAGCTTCAAAAGCTCGCATAACTTCACTGGAACTAAGAAGAGAGCCTTAGCGGCGGTTAGCCATCGGATAAATGGCTATACTTAGGAATGCTTGGATTTTCGATTGAATGAGGCTGAACACTTGAAACGTCAAAACACAAAAGAAAAGAATTACGGCGGGTTAACCTTAATCCTTATCTTATCCATCGGATTGATCATCCTCTTTTTTTATCTCGATCGCCAGAATCAACTTTCCACTCTAATCCGAACATGGGGGCTGAGCGGTGTTTTGCTCTCCATCCTTCTGATGGCTGCACTGTGTATGACCCCCATTCCTTCCGAAGGGCTCGTCATTATCTTATTCAAAATCTTCGGAATCTATGAAGGTGCTCTTTTTTCGTGGCTCGGTTCAATCTTTAGTTCCTTGGCTATCTTCTATCTCGCCCGCTATTTTGGGCAAGGTTTCTTTAAAAAATTGATTACTCCCGATCGTTTTGATACGGTTGATCATTGGATCCGGAAGAAGGGCACCATAGGATTGTTAATTGCTCGCCTTCTCCCGATTCCCGCTTTTGCTGTCAACTACATTGCTGGGGTCATGCCTTCGGTTAAACTTTGGCCTTATGTATGGACTGCTGCTCTATCGATCATCCCATACTATGTAGGAGCAGCACTCGTTTATGTCGGGGTAGCCAAATCAACCTGGATTTGGTTAGCGGTCGGTGGAGTTATATTTCTCGCCTTTTGGGGAATCAGCTACATTTTGAGCAAAAAAGCAAATAACTCCTTACTATAAATGTAGTATTTCCGGGGAAAGAATTATTGTCCCACATTTGTGCTGACCAGTTACACGCGAAGCCTGTGGCCGACCTCCATGCCTTCAAAACCGCTCTCCAGTCTTCCTTCAATGGGCGGATGCATAAGACGGACCCAAGTGCCTTTGTCCGATACGCCAGTGACAATGGCATCGAACTGCTCCCCGATCCTTGATTCCAGTAATATTGCTGCTGCTGATTTTGCGACCTGCCGTTCAACTTTTTTAGCTGCATCTTCTTCTTTGGTGCAGTGTTTTGCGAGTTCTTCCAATTCGTCGTTCTCGTAGGGTAATGGACTTATTGCGCCCACTTGATTCCTGAAGGGGGTTACAACGCTATTCCTAAAATGGTAGGCAACGGGTCATGTCCTGGGTGAACATTCCATGTTTGATTTAACCAAGGACATCTATAAAGTATGGAAGGCGATGAAATAATGAAAGATAAATTAACAAAAAAAATCAAAGAACTCAAGCATGAGGTAAATATTGATGATAAACTATATTTAAACCGCTGGAAACCAGACAGCGAGTCCCATTTAGTGATCGTGGAAGATTCGGTTTGTGCCCAAAAATGCGCCAACAAGGACCAACTCAAAAAAGAGATCATTGATTTTGTTACCGAAAAGGGCGCGGATATAGTGGGTTTTGCCAGTGTGGAGAGGTGGCCGGAGTTCAACGAGGTTCCGCCTGATTTCTGGCCTACAGCCCTTTGGAGCATGGCCAGAACAGTAATTGTTATGGGTATGCAGATGCCACTGCCCATTGTCGATACCACACCTTCCATCGTGCACAAAGAGCTCTACGATACTTGCAACCGCGAACTGGACAGCCTTGCTTTTGATCTAACCCGGTTCCTGAACAAGAAAGGATACGCTTCAATCTTTTTTCCCAGGGACGCCTATGGTTCGCTCAAGAACCTTATCGAGAAACCTTACGCTGCTTTCTCTCATACGTTTGCTGCCAAATATGCCGGTTTGGGAACGGTGTCCCGCAGTCACAACCTGCTTACTCCGGAATTCGGCTCCAGGGTGCGACTGGTATCTGTATTCACTGCAGCTGAAATTGAGCCCGACCCGATGCTGGGAAAGGACTTATGTATTAATTGCAAGCTTTGCGCCAAGTGCTGTCCCACTGGGGTGCTAAAGGAAGAAACTGATGAAACTGGCTACTACTTCAAACTGGATAAAGTTGGTTGCATCAAATGGCATGAGGATCTTACCAGGAGGAGGGCCTACCCGTGTGGGATCTGCACCAAAGTCTGCCCGGTTGGAAAGGATAGAAAACTTTACCAAGAAACCAATATGGCTAAAAAATACCTGGCTGAACAAAAAACCTTAGAAAACGAACTAGACAATCAAGAATATAAATCCTGGAATCACTTTAGGAAATATGGCAGTTGGGCCATTAAAAATGGCAAAATTTTCGACTTCAAAACAGGAGAGGAGAAGTGAGATTGGATTTAATCGAATCTTTTGGTGAATAAGTGAAAGAACTGCTCGAATCAACGGACGACCTGAAGGAATTTTTCGCCCGGGGGCAAAAGCTGCTTAGCAACTTCGTTAGGAAGCCAATCTTTTTAAAAGGGATATTTTCCAAATTGGCCACTGATGGCTTACAGAGATGGTGCTACCCTGTATACGTTGAAAAAACGAAAGGATGTGATTTAGCGAACATCTCAGCCAGCTCTACTGTAAGTCTTGTCATTTTTTCATCAAACGGTTCACCGTCATCCTCAGCTTCTTCGATTCCGACATATCTACCCGACGTTAAGATGTACTCATGACCTCTGACTTCTTCAATATTTGCTGATTTGCAAAAACTAAATTATGATTTTAGTGCAGAAAGTCTATTTTATCCCTAAAGGCAACAATATCTAGTGGTTTCTCATCAATCCTTGTCTATATACAGGCCAGAATGAGAACAGAAAAGGGTTATTGCAAGGAAGCGATCGCATAGGATCGGGGACACACCCCGTCGGGGAATATCCCCGATGGAATGTCCCCAATTATTCTCCGATCAGGTCATACGAATTTGCCAGGATAAGAAGGTCTCCAAAATCGACAGCCCCGTCCCCGTTGAAATCACAATTACCGTTGTAGCCCTGCTGCCCCTGAGTTTTGTCGTAAGACTTGGCCAACAGGACCAGGTCAAAGAGACTTATCCTGTTGTCTCCGTTCGCGTCGCCCGCAATAAGAATTACTTCTCCCACATCAGTAGTTTCGCCCGCTGTTACAGACACTCCGGGTATTTTTTTAACCAGGTATTTATGTTGGGTACTGAAGAACCTGAGGGTATAGGTTCCGGGATAGATATTCTCCTTGTTCCTGCATAGCGCTGGTTTCTTGTGAAATTTTGTTGGGTCTCAATCTGGGCTTCTTTTTCATCCTCTTTTTTGACAACCCAATATTTTGCCCCATTGGGTGTCCGTTCAAGAAACTTATAATCGATCAGCAACCTTCTCAATATGAAATAATCTCCGAAAGTATGCCACTCATCGATAATTCTGTTGACCTCTTTTTCGCTGTAAATCCGCTCTTCCTCAAATTACCCTCATATGGCTCACCATCAAAGGTGTCAGGGGGGTGTCAGGGGGGTGTCAACAACCCCGTCCCCTTGACACCCGTAATTATTTGGGCTTGTTCGCTGGCTCTATTGAAGAAGATATTGGAGTAATAGCCTTTTTTTCAGCCTTCTTCTTCTTTTTTTCCTTGTTCTTAGGACTTTTATCTCCCATAGCAACTACCTCCAATCACTTATTAGTTTAAGTATACTCGCTTGCTGATATTACCACCATCAGCCCTATGGCTGAAAAACCTCGTGGATCGCTTAACAAGCATTCTAAGGGTCCCTTATACAACCCTACCTCATTTTTGCTGGCTAGAGAAGCATATTCCAACCATATACAGCCCAGTGGTTTCAAACGCTTACCGTTTATATAGCTCTATTACGCACTCGATGTGACGGGTCCAGGGGAACATATCCACCGGCTGAGCTTCTTTCGCCCGGTATCCTTTTCCCGTAAGATAGCCAAGATCGCGGGCCAGGGTGCCGGGGTCGCAGGAAACATATATCACCAGCGGCGCACACATTTCCGCCACCGCATCCAGAGCCTCCCGGCCACAGCCGGAGCGGGGCGGGTCCAGTACCACCACATTCGGGCGAAGCCCCTGCGCGGCCAGAACAGGAAGATGTTTTTCCACTTCCCCCGTCTGAAATTCAACATTGCTTATTTTATTTAAATCAGCGTTCCGGCGGGCGTCCTCCACAGTCTGGGGAACCACCTCCAGGCCGTAAACTTTTTTAGCACGTCCGGACAGAAACAGGGCAATGGTACCGACGCCGCTGAAGGCGTCCACCACCGTCTCAGCTCCGGTCAAGGCCGCATATTCCAGTACTTTTTCATACAATACTATCATCTGAGCCGTGTTAACCTGGTAGAAGGAAGAGGGTGAAATCCGGAAAGTTAGGCGCCCCAGGTGGTCGATAATATAATCCCGCCCGGTCAGGAGACTGTTTTGCCTCCCGAAAACCGCTCCGGACGGATTGTCATTGATATTGCGTACGATGGAGGTGAGCCCGGGGTATATTGACAGAAGCTCATCGACAAAAGCTTTTTCCCCCGGCCACTGCCCGCTCCTGGTTACCAGCACGGCCATTATTTCACCGCTGGAAAAAGCTTTGCGCAGGACAACATGGCGGAAAAACAGGCTCTGTTGTTTTTTATGGCCAGCTGTGCCGCCATACTTATTTAGAAGTTTTTTTATTACTGCCGCAACTCCGTTTAAATCCTTGTCCACCAGCAGGCAGCCTGAATATGAGCTATCCCCTTCCTTAAAAAAACCGGTCAGTGTGCGGGAGCCTTCCTCATAAAAACCCAGTTCATATTCGCCATCACACTCCTGCACATGAAAGCTGGCCTTGTTGCGGTAGTGCCACGGGTAATCCATACCGGCCGTTGCGAGGACTTTTACTTCGTCCAACCCGGCTATGCGAACCAGGCTGTCCTTAACCAGCCTGGTTTTCAGCCTCAGCTGCTCAGCGTAGTCAACATGCTGCAGGTGGCAGCCGCCGCAGGCGGCATAACGGGCGCATGGTGGTTGACGCCTGGCGGGGGATCGCTCTACTATTTCCAGTAGCCTGCCCCGGGCATAGTTTCGTTTTAAATCTGCAACCTCAGCCAGAACCGTATCCCCCGGCGCTGTGCCGGGAACAAATACGGCCATACCGTTGTGACGCCCTACTCCATCCCCGGCGTGGGTAAGACCGTTTATTTGAATTTGGATCTTCTCCGCCCTCTTTAGAGGCGATCCCTCTTTTAGCATCCTGTCATCCCATCCGTTATTTCTTAGTTACCCAGAGCTACAATAACAGTTGTTTTCTTCAACCTCAATTTGCTTAAAGCCTCTCTGAATGGAAGAGTTTTAAAATGTACCAGGACCTGGAGTTTTTGCAAGTGTCAAAAGTGCTTCTCAGGAAGGTTGAGCAGGAAGCGGAGTGTCTGCCATCAGGTGGATTTTGAACCAGAACTCCGCAGGCACCGGCATGACCGACAGGCGGGGCTGACGCACCAGTTCCCAGTCTGAGAATGTGGGGTCCTGTTAGCCTTTTGCCTTTCCTTTCAACTCACAGCAGCCATTTATAATCCTGGCGGCAATCTAAAATATAATCTATAAATACCACATTGCCCTTTATTTGATAAATAAGCAAATACCGTCTGCTTATTATCATCTTGCGATATTTATTTTCAAGCAGCACCGGATCTGAAAGCCATGAATTCCGTTCCGGGAAACTTTCTAAAGATTTCACTGCTTCTATTATTTCAGCCCGTAGTTTGTTTGCAGCTTGAAGATTTATCTGTGCCACAAAACGAACATGCTGCACCAGCATATCTTTAGCTCTATCAGAAACAATAACCTTATACGGTTCATTTGTACTGACCATCGGCAACCTCCCCGATGGTTTTCTTCATCATCTCATCTATATCATCAATGGAAAAGCCTTTCTTGCCCGCCAGTCTATCCTCTTCAACTGCAACTAGAGTTTCCCGAAGACGCAACATGCTTTCCCTGCGCGCAAAAGCATTAATATCCATCACAACCAAATCACCTTCGCCATTTTTAGTCAAATATACTGGCTCTCCTGATTCTTTGCATAGTTTTGATATTTCATTATAGTTTTTTCTAATCGCCGCAGAAGGTTTTATTTTCATAATTCAGCCCCCCTTCATAGCATTATTATATGCATATTATGTCCTTATTTTACTACGATCAATTACCCATGTCAAAAAGCATGCTGGCTCTGCTCAATCCTCAACAAGGCTGAGCCACTTTTCCATCTGGTCGTGCAGCTGCCTGCGGGCTTCTTCCAGCTCACGCTGTCTCTTCAGGCAGGCCTGGTAGTCCTGGTAAACCTCCGGTTGGAAAAGCTCTGCCTCAAGACCGGCTATAAGTTCTTCCAGGCCGGTAACGGACTGTTCCAGTTCCTCAACCCGGCGGCGGTGCATGCGTTTTTGCTTCTCGTCTTCCTTCTTTTGCAGGTAGTTTTTCTTTTCTATGCTATCCGCCCGGGCCGGCTCTGCGCTGGCAAGCCTGCCCTCCGGCCGTTCCCGCTCCGCTTTTTTCTGGAAATAGTAATCGTAGTTGCCCAGATAGCTGGACACACCATTAGATGAGAGTTCCAGCACCCTGGTGGCGGTTTTATTGATAAAGTAGCGGTCGTGTGACACAAAAAGGATGGTGCCCGGATAACCGTCCAGGGCCTCCTCCAGCACTTCCTTGCCGGGCAGGTCGAGGTGGTTGGTGGGCTCGTCCATCAGCAGCAGGTTCGCCTTCTGCAGCATCAGGGCAGCCAGGGCTAAGCGGGATTTTTCACCGCCGCTCAAGTCGGCCACGTGCTTTTTGACCTCATCGCCCCGGAACAAAAACCTCCCCAGCACCGTGCGCACATCCACCTCGTCCAGGTTGGGGAAACGGTCCCAGAGCTCATGCAATACCTGCTTGTCTCCGCTAAGCCCCTGCTGCTCCTGGTCGTAATAGCCGACCTGGACATGTATGCCCATGCTCACCCGGCCTTCCAGAGGCGGAAGCAGGCCGGCGACGGTTTTCAGGAGAGTGGATTTGCCGATCCCGTTCGGGCCGACCAGGGCCACCCGCTCTCCTCTGCTAATTTGAAAGTCCAGGCCGCGAACCAGGGCCAGGTCCGCGTAACCGATGCCCAGGTTGTTGGCCCGCAGCACCTCCAGACCGCTGGGCCGGATAATATTAAAGGAAAGGTTAACCCGGCGCTCCTTGCCGGGGCGCTCCAGTCGCTCCATTTTTTCCAGTGTCTTAAGGCGGCTTTGCGCCCGCCTGGTGGTGTCCTTGGCGGCGATATTGCGCCGCACGAATTCCTCCTGGCGGGCAATTTCACTTTGCTGCCGGTTATAATCTTTTAGCTGCTGTTCGAGTAAAACGGCTTTTTGTTGGACGAACGCGCTGTAGTTGCCGGTGTAGCGAGTAAGACCGGCGGGGGTGAGTTCATATATGATTTTAGCCAGGGCATCAAGGAAATAACGGTCATGGGAAACCACCAGCACCGCTCCCCGGTAGGATTGCAGGTACTGTTCCAGCCAGGCCAGATTGTCCATGTCCAGGTAATTGGTGGGTTCGTCCAGGATTAACAGGTCCGGTTCCCCCAGCAAACAGCGGGCCAGGGCCAGGCGGGTTTTCTGCCCGCCGCTGAGGGTGTCGACCGGAGTAGAGAGGTCAGCATCAGCAAATTTCAGCCCGCTCAGCACTGTGCGGATG
>JBAZQW010000092.1:0-8250 GCA_041645005.1 Desulfotomaculaceae bacterium
CCTCCTGCGCAGGGACGTAGGCATTGTTTTTCAGGACCCCGAGCTGCAGCTTCTGGGTGGCACAGTATACCAGGATGTATCGTTTGGCCCGGCCAACCTGAAATTGCCCGATGCTCAGATTCACCAGCGGGTACAGCAAGCACTGGGGTTTACCGGTCTTTCTCAACTGGCCGACCGGCCCGTGTACAGCCTTAGCTATGGTCAGAAAAAACTCGCGGCCATAGCCGGGATCCTGGCCATGGAACCTCGTGTAATAGCCCTTGACGAGCCTACCGCCAGCCTGGATCCAGCTGCTGCCTCCGGTTTAATGGCCCTGCTCGACTCTCTCAACGCCCAGGGCACAACAGTAATCATTTCTACCCACGATGTGGACCTGGCGGTAGCCTGGGCCAAACATCTGGTGATTATGGACGGCGGGGCGGTCAGGCTGACCGGCTCTTCGGCAGAAGTTTACAGCAACACGGAAGCTGTGCGCAGTTTGAATTTGAACATACCCTTCGTGGTGGAGACTTACTGGCACCTGAAGAAAAATGGCCTGGTCAGTGACAGTCAGGCGATGCCGCGAACAAGGAGTGAGCTACTGGCGATGATCGGCCGCCAGCGGTACTAAACAGGATTATCGAAAGAAAAGGAGTCAGAAGACAAATGAACAGGCTTGTTATCGCGGGAACGCACAGCGGATCGGGCAAAACCACGGTTACCGCCGGCCTGCTGGCGGCGCTGCGTAAAAAGGGACTCAAGGTGCAGCCATTCAAGGTGGGCCCGGACTATATCGACACCGGCTACCATGCTGTCGCAGCCGGCAGGATGTCTTATAACCTTGACTTCTGGATGATGCCGTCCCCCAACATCATGCAGCTGTTCGCGCATGGTATGGAGGGCATGGATTTTGGAGTTATTGAGGGGGTTATGGGCCTTTACGACGGTGTTGGTTCCACCCCGGAAGGCAGCACCGCCGCAATAGCCAAGCTTTTAAACGCCCCGGTGATATTGATTATTGACGCGGGAGGAATGTCCACCAGCGCCGCGGCCCAGGTGCTTGGATACAAGTCTTTTGACCAGGACCTCCGCCTGGCTGGAGTAATAGTCAACAATGTAGGCAACGAGCACCATTATAAACTTGTAAAAGAAGCGATACAGGCTTATACAGGTATTCCGGCATTAGGATTTTTGCCGCGTGACAAATCTGTTGCTCTGCCCAGCCGCCACCTGGGGCTGCTGCCGGCTGAAGAAATGGAACGGCATGCGGAAATTATAGATAACGCAGCCAAGCTGGTGCAAGAATGGATCGACCTCGATCAGGTTATTAATTTGGGCAGCACAGCAGAACCCCTGCCGCCTGTCAGTCCTCTGGTTTTTGAAAGAGGCAAGCCCGTTAAAATCGCGGTAGCCCGGGATGAGTCTTTCAGCTTTTACTACCGCGGCACCCTGGAACTGCTGGCCAGCCTGGGCGCGGAACTGCGTTATTTCAGCCCCATGAAGGACGACCGCCTGCCGGAAAATATCGAAGGGCTCTACCTCGGCGGCGGCTTCCCAGAGGTCTTTGCCGGGGATCTGGCAGCAAACAGGGGCCTGCTGGAAGATATCGGGCGCAGACTAAAAGAAGGACTGCACTGTTACGCCGAATGCGGAGGGTTCATGTACCTGACTGAGTCCATCACCGCGAAAAACGGGGAGAAACACTCCATGGCCGGCTTTTTTGACGGGCATACCATTATGACCGACCGCCTGCAGCGATTCGGTTATGTGGATATCGAGTTTACCGGGGAAAATGTATTGGGTAAAAAGGGACAGACGGCGCGGGGGCATGAATTTCATCATTCCTTAGTTGAAGGTATTACCTACCCCACCACTTATCTGATAAAATCAGCCTTCTCCGGACGCCAGTGGAACTGCGGCTACCGCCGGGCAAACACACTGGCCGCCTATGCCCACATAGATTTCTGGGGCTACCCCGATCTGGCCCGCCATTTCCTGGACCGGTGCCGGGGTTAATCTACCCGTCCGCTATATTCCAGCAACCTATCTTATGGCGCCTCTAAGCACCAGTATTATCAGGCGCTTAGTCTGTATATAAACAATTCAGAAGATCTTGTTGCTGAAATACCTTTAGTTTAACCTACCCGGTTGCAGGGCCGGATTCATCCGGCCCTTGTGCGACTGAAGTCGCACCTACAGTTTCGGTTATTGTTCACATTAAGGTTCGTCAATTGTTGTTACTAGAAAAGAGCAGGAGTTCCTTTCCTGCTCTCTTGTTGTTTTTGTTGAAGTATTTTATTGTATCATGATATTCTATATTATGTCTATTTAAGAACTGGTATCATTGTTAGACTTTTTCAAACAAATCCTTCTGGCTATATACCCCGCTAAAACCAGCGCCAAAATAATCACCAGCAGCCAGCCTGACTGGCTTATAACCAGGGCCAACTGCTCCCATGAATCGCCAAACAGGTAGCCCAGACCAAGGTAAAAGCTGACCCAGAGAAACTCCCCCAGTGCCGCCATCACAAAAAACATCATAAAACTGTAACCGGTAATCCCGGCGAAAACGTTTATAACAGTACCCAAAGCAGACAGCGGAAAGCGGGTAGTGACAACTGTCATTTTGCCGTATCTGGTGTGATATTTTTCTGCTTTTTTTAACCCGTTTGTTATAGCCTGATCGAGCCGGGGGAAGCGGCGCAAAACGTGTTTATTTATGTTATGCCAGAGCCAGTAACTCAAGGTATCGCCCAAAAGTGAAAAGACCCAGGCAAAAACCCACAAAACCGGCAGGCTAAATTCCCCGTAAAATGCCAGAGCACCGGAAGCCATTACCACCAGGTTTGATCCCAGCGGCAATCCGTTATTCTGCAAAATCAGCAGGCTCCCCAAAAACCAGAGTTGGTGCTGCCTGACAAATTCGATAAGTAAAACAACAAAATCACTCATGGTTTTTCCCAGGCGGAGCGGAACGCTCCCTTAGCTGCCGTAAATTGGACTGCATTTCCAAAGGAGTCTTGGAGTACTTTTTTTCGAGCGCCCTGAAAGTCAAATTTTCATCACCCGGCGCGGGGTCGATCTGGAGCGCGTCAAAGACCTCTTTTTCAGAAATATTGAGGCTATTAGCCGCTTCAGCGACTGTCGTCCATTTTTGCACTTTACCACCGGGCTGCCTGTCCCTGTGGGCGGCAAATTCAACCTGGTGCAGGGCATGGTATACCCTCATGGACTGCACTACCGCCAGTGAGGACAGTATAATCATCAATCCTGTTAACAGAAATACCTTTACACGCCTGCTCATTTTTCCCCCTACCTTATTCCCCCGCCTGTTTCACACCTGTGTTTATATTGCCCCTGGCCAGGGAGGCGAAAATACCGCCGATGCAGATGACAGCGAAAACAATAAACGATACATTGACACTTTTTTGCAGCAAATCGGCGGTAGCCGGTCCTAATTGAGCGCTGCCTACATATAGGTCGATAATCAATGTGGCCGTGGCCACACTGATCGCCTGGCCGATCAGCCGCATGGTGCCGGTGGTCGAAGAGGCCACCCCGTAAAACCTTTTTTCAACCGATCCCATAATGGCATTCATATTCGGAGAGGAGAACAGTGCAAAACCAGTGCCCAAAACCATCAGATTAACCACCACGAGCCATAGCGGGGTGCTCCTGGATATAAAGCCTAAAAAAAACAGCCCCAGCGTGGTCAGACCCATCCCCCATGATGAAACTATCCTGGGTTCCACGCGGTCGGAAAGCGAGCCGGCGAAGGGTGACAGCAGGGCCATGATAATCGGCTGGGATAGCAGGATCAAGCCAGCGGCCGATGAGCTGTATTCCATGACTACCTGCAGGTACAGCGACAGTAGAAAGGTTACCGCGAAGGTGGCGCTGTAGTTGATTAACGCAGCCAGGTTTGATAAGGCAAAGGTAATATTTTGACTAAAAAGATTAATGTTTATGAGAGGCTGTTTGGATTTCATTTCATGTCTGATAAACAAAATTATCAAACCCAGGCCAATGACCAGTATGTATTTAGACAAAACAGCTGTGGCGATTGATGAAAACGCGTACAGGAAAGCGACCAAACCGACCATATAGAGAACAGACCCGGTTATATCAAAACTCTCTCCTTTAGCGCCGGCCCATTCTCCCTTGATCCTGGTGGCGGATACATATGTGACCAAACCGATGGCAGTGCTAAGAAAAAATATGGATTCCCAACCAAGATGCTGGTTCATCGCGCCGCCCAGGACAGGGCCCAGCGAAAGGCCGGTATAAACTGTGGCAACGTTTATACCCAGTACCCTGCCCCTTTCCTGGGGAGGAAAGACTGAAGTTAAAATTGCCATCCCTGTTCCAAAAGTCATGGCTGATCCGATACCCTGCAGGATCCTGAATCCGATCAGCGCCTGAATTGACCAGGCCAATCCGCATAGCAAGGATGCCAGGGTGAAAATTATTACACCCAAAGTGAATACCTTTTTCCTGCCAGAGATATCGGCAAGCCTGCCGAAGGGCAGCAGAAAGGCGGCAGTGGCAAGGAGGTAGCTGCTGACCACCCAACTCAGCATCAAGGCGCTGCTGTTAAACTCCCGCCCAATTGAAGGAATAGCCAGATTAATAGCGCTGCCCATGAAAGGAGTGGAAAAAGAGGCCACCATGACGGTAATTAAGGTGTATTTCTTTATTAACGGGTCCTGGTTCATTGACTTACCTCCAGTTGAAAGTAATTGGAAAAATTTTAAATCACTGTGATGAACAATGATATTTATTGTTTCCAAATATACTAACTTCTTTATGAAGAGAGTATCTCCTTTTTCTTTATATAAGGCACATCAAACCTGAAAAAAAAAGATCCCAAAAATAATAAATGCTTAATAATTCTTAAATATAAATTTAATATATTCAAATTATATTTAAGACAAGTTAAGTTAAATGCGGACAAGTGAGTGGTGTTTTTTGTGGAAAGGTAAAGGTGATCAAAGATGCCACAAGTCTCCTTGCCTTCAAATTATAATGACAACACACTTGTTTTGATGGTGCAAACGCCGCGTAAACTCTTTGTTTACTGGGATCTTTCACCAAACCAGAGGGCGGCCCTGGCAGCGAAAAAAAAACTGCAACTGAGGTTAAATGTAGTTAACCGGGGTGTGTACCGCACATTTGACATAAAACCTTTCTGGGACAGTTTTTACATCACCGGTGTGGAGCCGGGTCTTGATTATTATTGCGATATAATCATAAAAGACGACGACGAGATTTACCCAGTGATCTATTCAAACACAGTATCGGCCCCGGCGGAGCGACCACCTATCCCGCTTGGCAGCACCGCCACTTCCGGTTTCTGGGGCGCAGGGGAATACGCCGCCCGTGAAGACACCTGGACAAGTTACAGTTCTGGAGCTTTTTATAAAAAATAACCAGCTGTGCTATGGCACTTCTCATAAGATAGGGTCAGGTTTTTACAACCCTGACCCCATCTATATGCAAACATGTGTCAACCCCCACATTTATAGCACTTTTTATTATGGACACAAATCACATCACCACATTTTTTGCATACCCATCTTTGGTTTTCACCTTCCTCCCCGTGTTTCTATTCCGGCTATCGCTTGTTCTTCGGCTTGTATTTTACCACCTGCTTTTGGGCGTCAAGCGAGCCCGTCATCCCGATTATTTTCTGCTTTTCAAACTGCGCCGCCGTCATAGTGTTTTTGCGCTCCACAAACACCATTTCATTTTGAAGCATTGTCTCCATAAGGACACACATATAAGCACATTCCGCAACCGTTGCATAAGGATGAGTATACCTTCCATTTTGTCTGGTATAGGATTCAACAAATCTTATATTATATATCCAGGCCGATAGAATTTTTATTTGGCCATTGCCTCTGTTTTTAGTTCTTTTGGCATTTTCTCAATCGCGTATCTCAGGGCCGTCCGGGGCATTGTTTTTTTGTTCTTTATAATATAATTAAATACTTCTTCTTGATTTTTCCGGCTGGCTTCTTTCAGCATCCAGCCATAGCCTTTTTGCACCAAATCATCTTGATCCAGGAGCAAAATATCGGCAATCTCAAAAATATCTTTCAGGAACTTCCCTTGTTTGGCGGGAATGATCAGAGATACCGCAGACGCGCGGCGCATCCAGCGGTTTTGGAATTTAGCCCATTTTTTTAAACCGGATAAATATTCGGGATACATTTCGATAAAAGCGCCCATGGTGTGGTTGCAGAGCGTATCGCAGGAGGCCCAGTTGCTGACATAATTATTTACCCATTTTTCAAACAATGCAAAATCTCCGGGCTCATATTTTTTGCAGATAAAATACGACCAATTGCAGGCGATAAACGATTCTTCCATATATCCCGACTGCCATAACTCCTCGCAGTAACTAAAAATCTCAGTTTTACTTTTATCTTTAATGCTTTTATAGTATTCTCTTCCGATTCTGCTGACAACAGCAGTCTTGACGCCATAAATATTTATATTTTCTTTAAAAAATCTTTGCCCTGTTTGTCTTGTGTGTTCATCGCTGTTTTCTTTCAATTCCTGGCGGATTTTTTCAATCATATTGTCACCCTCTATACTTTTTTATAAGATCCTGCAAACAGTTGTAGTGCTGTTACCCAATTCAGAAATCATGAAGTATGGTTCTCCAGCTTCCTTTGTCCTCTCATCTTCCCATGTTTTTATTTATCCTTGAATTTTATTTTTGTTGTAATTATCACCATGTTTTATTCCATTTCTAACAGTTCAAAACCGGTACCCGGATCGATTCTTCTTTTTGCGGTTGTGTCTAGCAGTTCGAAAATCACTGCTTCTCCAATATGCCAGACCATAACCCCTTCCCTGGTGCAGCCGGTGACTGTCTCCCGGCTGCGTCCAAACGCTGCGTGCAGGTGCAGCCTCGGTATCCCTGCTTCATTAATAAATAGAGTCCCCATCCCGACAGCTTCACTTGTACCCAATAATTCAATGACCATAGGGCGAGGTTTAGGCGCTGTTCCATCTTCCGGGCCAACCACTACTTTACTATTTGTATCAGCTCCACCAAGAAAATGAACGACTGCAGATCTGATTTGGTGGTCTGCAGCAAATTCTTCAATAACATCAGGGATCTTATCGCCGTGTTCCAGCCTCAAAATAAATATCCGTCCTAACTTTGCTTCTGAATATTTCATAGTATTAATACTTCCCTTCCCACGCCATTTCCCAAAAATGATGTGTGAATTTGACCCAGCACGGTACGAAAGACAGCATTATAGATGCCAACAATATCTATTTCAGTTGTTAATAAACATGGTTCTCCCCTACTAAACCCTTCTCAATGTCGCTATGGAGGACGGCAAAAAACCGTGGCGTGTAGCATAACCCTTAAAAAACGATTCTATTACTTTTATCCTCATATCACAAAACTTCTACGAACTCATTTGGTATTTGCTCATTATTGAACCATGCCCAAATTATTTTATTAAAGCTTTCATACATAGCCCAAGGGTAGGTGTGTATTCCTTTTTTTATTAAAACCCCTTTAGCATTTGGCAAAGCATTTGCTATATCAATAACTGATTGTCTCATCGCTTTTGGCTCGTTTTCTCCTGCAATAATTAAAGTCGGAACGTTTACTTTAGCCAAACCTTTTGGTAATTTTAAATGTAAATATAGTTGATCGTAGATCCTATACAAATTTTCCGATGTTAATTGTTCAAAATCATTAATACAATTTTGAACATAATAGTTATTCGGAAATTTAAACTGCTTAACAGTATATTTAAGTAAGCTTCTTGATTTGATTAGCCAAGTGGTAAATTTATAAATGAAAGGCTTATGAGTAACCTTAATCAAAGGTATCGGCCTAAAAAGTGCGCTTGCCACAACCGCTCGGTCAACCACTTCCGGTTTAATGCTTAACAATTCTACCAGTACTTTAGCTCCTAGAGAGTGACCAATTACATGTGCCTTTTTGCCATTTGCCTTACTTATAATTAGTTTAACAATGCGATTTGCGCAATCCGGGATAGATAATGGCTTTTCATTAATGCTTTTTCCGTGTTCAGGCAAATCAGGAATAATACAATGATAGCTATCAAAATATTCTACCTGCTTTTCCCACATCCAACCGCTAACCCCGCCACCATGTATGAAAACTATAGATGGCGCTTTTAGATTCCCTTTTTCTTCAAAGTAAAGTGCCATTTTCTTTCCTCCACAAAAACAAAACCCCATTCGCTATGAACATATACTTCCTTAAAAAAACAT
>JBAZQW010000067.1:0-10266 GCA_041645005.1 Desulfotomaculaceae bacterium
GTATTCAACACTGCCTATCGCTATTGCATCAACAACATTGCCGGCTGTCCGTACCACAAAAATATCTCCAAGCGCCTGGTCGAAAAGTAATTCCGGTGGAACGCGCGAGTCGGAGCAGGTTACAACTACGGCAAAAGGTTCCTGCCCTTTGGTTGACAGATTCTCCCGCCTGGCTGCCCCCATATCTTTAACGGCAAAATTACCCTGAGAGAATCTTTTGTTTCCTTCCACCAATAGTTGCAAAGCTTCATTACCTGATATTTTCCCCATAACTAAACACCCCCAATAGATTGTTTTTTTATATATATCTTTTCATAATTATACCATTGAAAATTATGATAACCAGGGACTGGCGTGAATATTTTATTTGTTAGGTCCTAAATTTTAAAATATAAGCGCCAGATGCCCAAAATGGATCTCTGACGTCTAATGAGAAATATTATTTTGAAGTTCATGTAAATGGCTTAAAATTTTTAGTCAGGTTATTTTATTTACAGATGGATCAGGACATCTTATAAATAGTTTATCTGAAGTGGTGGTAGAAAACATGAACAAGACACACAAGGGTTTTTTGCTGGCTGTCACTCTGGCGGTGGTTTTTTTCCTGGTATATCAGTTGAACTCAGGGGTTACCCTGCCGTACCGTTTTATGGAGCCCGGTAAGAAAACAGCGCCCGCCGTGCCGGAAAGCTCAGACGCGACTGACAATCGCGGTGATAACGAGCCAAGCGGGCAGGGCCGGGGAGCGGTAAAAGAGCCAGCTACAGTTTTCTGGTCTCAGCCCGGACAGTTAAGGGATTATGACACCCTGATTTTAAAGGAAAAAAACGACCCTGCCGGGTGGGCCGGCGGGATGGATACCACCATGCGTTTATGGCTGGTGGGTAAGGCGGACACCATGGCTATCTACGGCGAGCCGGTGACTATTTTAGAACGGCGGGGAGAATGGCTGAAGGTGGCGGCTGAGGAGCAAAAAACCGCATTGAACACCCTGGGTTACCCCGGCTGGGTGCCGGCCGCCCATATCGTCATTAATGATACTTATCTAAAAGAACTTAAAGCGCTGCCGAACGTTGTGGTAGTCAGACCAACAGCGGGCATTTTTTTGCGTGAGGATCTTGCGGATGTCCTGGGGGAAGCCAGCTACATGACCAAGTTGCCTCTACTGGAAGAAAAAGATCAATCTGTCATGGTGCGGCTGCCGGACGGGGGCGCCGGTTTCCTTAAGCGTGACCATATAAAAAAAGCCGGTGAATTGAGTTTTTCACGGGCCGGTATTGTGGAAGAAGCCAGAAAATTTCTAGGTTTGCGCTATATCTGGGCAGGCGCCGCATCTTATGGTTTTGACTGCTCCGGTTTCACCATGCGGCTTTACCAGTCGCAGGGTATCACCATACCCAGGGATGCTGATGACCAGGCTAAAGAAGGACTCGGGGTAGCCAGGCCTGATCTTTTGCCCGGGGACCTGGTGTTTTTCGCGGCCAAGGGGGGCTCCGGCCAAATTCACCATGTGGGCTTGTACATCGGTAACGGCTTAATGATCCACTCTCCCAACAGTGACTCCTCAGTCAAAATACAGGCCATAGACAGTGGCTCTTACGCGGGTGAATACTGGGGCGCCAGGCGCTATGCCAACTAAGAGATCATTTTTCCCCGTTTCGCCTTTATTTCCTCCAGTTTTTCGTATTCTATAACCGATACTCTTCTCATTAGCTACACCTCAAATAATGATTCTCACAAAAAGATGTAAAATCCTTTCGCATAATTATTATTTCGGCAGAAAACGAAAATTTTTAAGTTTTTTCTTCGTTATCATCATACATTTCGCTTATTATACAGGGTATCGATCCTGAAACAAGCTGACCGGTTGCCAAAACCACATAAATCAACCTTCCCACTGGGTCTGCTATGATCAGGCGGGGGTTAATCCAGACCTTCCTGCATTTTTCTTCTTCACAGGTTAAATAATCCTGGCAGTGGCCGCAGCAAATGTTGTCGCATTGCTGGTTGTTAAGAAAGTTATCGGAACATTTGGGGACTCCTTTATCCCCATCTTTTAGATAAATATTTTGGCAGTGGTCCGCCCTTTCAGGTATAGTCATGTTCTCAAAATCCAAGCCTTCCCCCTCCTTTAACATTATTAAACATAATACCATACATCAACTTCAATAATGCCATGGCAGTGATGATAAAATCCATTCCTGATGAAAATGTTTTTTTTTAAATATTCTTAACAACGCCGCAAATCCCTTTATTGTTTTTCGTTCAATCGAGTTTTTCCGGAACAGCCTTGTAGTGTGTGCACAGAGCAAGGTTTTATGTTAATAAAAAACGAAAAAATATTTATTTATACTAACGGCAGGTGCAAATCAAATTTTCTTGACACTTTATCTGTTATTTTCGCAATTTAACTCATTTTTTGTTTTTTACTGTAATAATGACCTTAAAAAAGAACGAAGTTAAGCATTTTTTTTAAACATCGCTAAAAAATAAAAATCCTAAGTATATTTGACAAATGCTTAATATTTGTTTATAATCTTCAATAATACAAAAAATGGGAGTGTGAAAAAATGCCTTTCGAAATTTATAAGCCTCGTGGTGAAAGAGTGCCTAAGTTGCCTCTGGTAACGATTTCAAAGAATTCTATTGTGTTAAACAAACATGCCCGAGAAAAGTTGGGTACGGAAAAGGTTGAGCTGGCTTATGACAAAGAAACGAACACAATCAGAATAAAAGCTACAGAAGACGGTCAAAACATCAAGAAAACAAAGGTTTTCAGCAGGGGATTTTTTAATCACTTTAACATTGCCGCAAAGGGAAAATTTCAGGCCAAGTATGATGAAAAGGAAAATGCCTTGTATCTAAACCTCAGTCAAAACCTAAACAGCCCGCGTTAAAACGCGGGCTGTTCCAATAATCCTAGCCAAACCGTCCGGTAATATAATCTTCAGTGCGCTGATCCACTGGTTTGGTGAAAATAGCTTCTGTTTCACCGCATTCCACCATTTCGCCGTTTAAAAAAAAGGCGGTATGGTCAGACACGCGCGCGGCCTGCTGCATATTATGTGTGACAACAACTATGGTATAGTCCTTCTTGAGAACATTGATTAATTCCTCAATTTTTATAGTGGCCAGAGGATCGAGAGCGGATGTCGGCTCGTCCATTAAGAGAACCTCCGGTTCGACTGCCAGAAGCCGGGCGATGCACACCCGCTGCTGCTGCCCGCCGGAAAGGCCCAGAGCTGACTTGTGCAGGCGGCCCTGTACTTCTTCCCAGAGTACCGCGCCCCGCAGACTGGTTTCCACGACCTGATCAAGCTTACGTTTACTTCTCTCACCATGTATGCGCGGGCCATAGGCCACATTATCATATACCGACATGGGAAATGGATTCGGCCTTTGAAAAACCATGCCCACTCTTTTGCGCAGGCTTACCACATCCACATCAGGCTGGTAGATGTCCTTTCCGTCCAACAGTACGTTGCCTTCCACTCTTACACCTTCGATCAGGTCATTCATGCGGTTTAAGGTGCGCAAGAAAGTGGATTTGCCGCAGCCGGACGGTCCGATCAGGGCGGTTACCCGATTGGTGCCGATATCCATGTCAATTTGCTTTAAGGCCTGGAATTCTTTATAAAAAAGGTTTAATTTGCTGACACAAATCCGGTTGACTGACATCGGATAACCCCCATAAGAATTGGTAAAAAATTTATTTACACATCTTAGCATGGTTCTGTTAGAGTACTGTTATATGTTCGTTAAAATTAAGTTAAGTTGTTAGATCACTTGACTGTTGGTTTTATTACAAAGGTTTAATCAAATTTTAAATCTATTTTAAGACTGCGTTAACATAAATGTGTTTTAATTCTAATTAATATGAATAAGTAATATAAGTTATCCAACACGCGTGCTTTTGCACAGTTAAGAACTACAGGAGGGACCGTATGCACAATACGATTTTGGACAACGAGCTGGAGGAGCTTAAGACTGAGATACTGCGCATGGGCGCCCTGATTGAAAAATCTATCTACCAGGCAACCATGTCACTGATCGAAGATAATGTTGACCTGGCCCGGCAGGTCATTGCTGAAGACGACGATGTCGACACGCTTACTATCGATGTGCAGAATAAATGCCTAAGGCTGATAGCGCTTCGCCAGCCCCTGGCGGTTGATTTGAGGGCTATTCAGGCTGATTTGCAAATGGCCACCGACCTTGAAAGGATGGGCGACTGCGCGGAAAAAATAGCCAAGTCGACCCTGCGGCTGCACGGGAAAAGGACCATTGACGATCTTTCCCTGCTGTCTCAGATAGCTTTTGAAGTAAAGGAAATGGTAACCAACATTATAAATTCGTATTCAGTTGCTGATATTGAAATAGCTAAAAGTATTGTGCAGGTGGAAGATGAAATAGACAGACTTTACAAAGGTTACTTTAACACTCTGATGGATACGATCAGGGAGGATCCAAACAAGGCCGACATGGCGGTCCAGCTGCTTTTCGCCACCCATTGCCTGGAAAGGATTGCGGACCACGCCACGAACATTGGGGAATCGGTACTGTATATGGTCACCGGTGAGCGGGCCAGCCTAAATGACTAAGGAGGGGGGACCTGTCCCCCTCCCACTCCGTATCTCAGCGGCAAACTCTTCCGGCAGCCCGGCAGATATGATATCCCTGGCCGCGCTTTCAAAGTCATACTGTATTTTATAAAACTTAACATCTATAACTTCATCAATGTCTATCACCGTATAAACCGCCTGCGGATCGCCATGTTTGGGTTTGCCCACGCTGCCCGCGTTAATCACGTGTTTATCGTTTTCAAAATTTTTATGGTAGGGGATGTGGGTATGCCCACAGATAAGCACATCTGTGTGGGTTTGGGCAAGAAGTTCTTTTAAGTAAGCTTCACTTGTATCCTCAGTCAGGTATTCGTTCAAATGGTTCGGGCTGCCGTGCGTTATTTTCACACGGCAGTTATTTATGGGTAGATTTATTTCACGGGGTAGACCCCGCAAAAAAGATTTGTTTTCTTCAGTCACACGCTCCCTGGTCCAGCCCAGGGACCGCTCACCGGTCAATCTGGCCTTTTCATTCTTGTATTCACAACCGCATACCAGGCGCGTATTCCCGATGGCGTCGTCATAATTACCCATGACACAGGTTATGTTTCTTCTTCTCACCAGGTCAATCACCTCATTGGGGAAGGGCAGGTAACCGACCAGGTCACCGGCGCAAACAATCATGTCCACCAGCTTTTCATCAATGTCATGCAGAACTGCTTTAAGCGCTTCAATGTTGGAGTGTAGGTCGGATATAACTGCAATTTTCATTTAGCTTCCCCTTTCCTGGGTTTAGTGTAATTCTTATGTGGCTGACATACGCCTGTATATTCTTCTGCCCAGGTAGCGGGCTGCCAGATTGAAGCCAAGCACCACCAGGATCAGCACCGCTGCGGAACCGTCCGCTACCCTGCGCAGATCCGGGACGAGACCTTCGGTGTTGACCTTCCAGATATGCACCGCCAGTGTCTCCGCCGGACGAAAGGGATTCAGGGGCGAAGATGAGTCAAAAATATTCCAATTGCTAAAATCCAGGGCCGGACTGGACATGCCGGCTGTAAACAACAGGGCGGCGGCCTCTCCGAACACCCTGCCCGAGGTGATAATAGCTCCACTGACCAGCCCGGGGAAGGCGCTTGGCAGTACAACTTTTATGATCGTCTGCCAGCGGTTGGCGCCAAGGGCCAGACTCGCTTCACGCAGGCTGCCGGGTACACCGCGAATTGACTCCTCTGTAATCCTGACCATGAGGGGGAGGTTAATTACCGTGAGGGCCATGGCTCCGGACATCAGGGAATAACCCCAGCCCGTCATATTTACAAAAACGAGCAGGCCGAAAAGACCGACTACAATTGAAGGCAGCGAATTCAATGTCTCGATTGAGAGTCTTACCAGTTCCGTCCACCTGTTAGGGCGGGCGTATTCGGCCAGATAAATACCGCCCAGCAGGCCTATGGGTATGGTAAAGGCCATGGATAAAAAGAGCAGGTAAAAAGAATTGAAGATCTGCGGTCCGATACCGCCACCCGCCCTGATTACCTGAGGGGGTTTGGTGAGAAAGTCCCAACTAATGGACTTTCCCCCGTGGTAAATGGTGTATCCGATTAGTGAACCCAAAATGATAATCACTATCAGGGCGCCGGCCCAGAACATGATGGTGGCTATCCTGTCGGCAAGGCGGGAATTCACCGGGCGGCACCTCCTTTTAAGGAGATAAACCGGATCACCAGGATAAAGAAGCAGGACATCATTAACAGCAACAGGCCCATTGACCAGAGAGCGTTGTTCCACAGGGAGCCCATCGGGGTGTTGCCCATATCCATAGTGATAGCGCTAGTGAGAGTAATCACTGGATCCAGGATAGATGTGGGGATTTTTCTGGTGTTGCCAATGACCATCTGTACGGCCAGGGCTTCGCCGAAGGCACGGGCTAGACCCAGCACGATACCGGTCATAATCCCTGAGCGCGCCGCCGGGAGTAGCACCAGGCGAATTGCTTGCCAGCGGGTGGAGCCAAGTGCGTACGCAGCCTCCTTCCACTCGCCGGGCAGCGCTCTCAGGCTGTCGGTGGATATACTGACGATAGTTGGCAGGATCATCACGGTAAGAACCAGGAAGCCGGCCAGGACACTGAAGCCAAGTCCGCCGACATTATTACGGATAAAAGGGACCAGCACGCTCAAGCCGACATATCCGTATACAACTGAAGGAATACCCGCCAGAATTTCGATAGCCGGCTGCAGCACCCGCTGGCCCCAGTTTGGCGCGATTTCGGCAATAAACACCGCGCAGGCGACGCTGAGCGGCGCGCTTAAAAGCACGGCCAGCATTGAAACCACAATAGAACCAATAAGGAAAGCCAGCACTCCGACTTGTGGGCCGCCGTCTTCCGGCAGGCGGTCGGGCAGCCAGTGGGTGGAAAAGAGAAAGTCCTTGATGCTTATACCATCGACCAGGAAAGCAGAAAGGCCCTTAGTAGAAATAAAAAAGACTATGGTAATGGTAGAGATAATAGCAATCGCCGCAGCACCCGTTGTGAGAATTCTGCCCAGCTTTTCACTGCCGCTTAATTTAAGAGCTCTATGAAGCAGGATTTTTCTCATTATAAGCATCTCCCTGTAAAGAAAGGAGCGGACCGGGTGACCGGCCCGCTCCGGTATATATATAGACTCTTTATTTATTCTTAACGTTGCCGCCTGAGTCTCTGACAATTTTCATCTCAGTGCCAGGGATGTATCCAAGCTGGGGAACTATAGTTTTTTGCACATCATCAGTCATCAGGTAATTTAAAAAAGCATCTATCGCTCCGCCCGGTTTTCCTTTGGTGTAGCAGTGCATATAAGCCCATACAGGGTATTTGCCGGTGACGATATTATCTTTGGTTGGCGCGACACCGTCGATGTTGACAATTTTTACGCTGCCGTCAAGGTAAGAGAGGGCCAGGTAGCCGATGGCGCCCGGGGTTTCTTTAACAATTTTGCGGACTGTGCCGGATGAATCTTCTTCTATACCGTTGGCTTCCTCAGCGCCGCCCAGAGCGTATTTCTTGAAAGTTGCCCGCGTGCCCGAGGCCTTGGGCCGGTTTACCAGGACGATTTTCTGATCCGGTCCGCCGACACTGCTCCAGTTGGTGGTTTTTCCTGTGAAAATGTCTACCAACTGCTGCTTGGTGAGGTTGTCAATATTTATGGCCGGGTTAATCACCGCGGCCATGCCCACGACCGCGACCTGGTGGTCAACCAGCTGGGCGGCGTCGATGCCGCTTTTCTCTTCGGCAAAGATGTCCGAGTTGCCGATATCAGCCGCTCCCTGGGAAACCTGGGTGAGGCCGACGCCGCTGCCGCCTCCCTGTACCACGATTTTGACGCCTGTGTTTTTGGCCATAAACTGGGTCGCCGCCTGCTCCGCCAGAGGCTGAATGGCTGTTGAGCCCACCGCGGTTACGTTGCCGGATAACTGCTGGGTCTTGTCAGTAGCCTGTTTGCTACCGCCGCAGCCTGCCAGTACGAGTAAAGCGGTCAGGCAAAGCACGGCAAACACCATAAAGGTTGATTTCTTTAACAAATCTTTCTCCTCCTTGGTTCCTTTTATAATTGTCGTTATATTTTAAGTGGCATGATATTGCAGCCACACGTTTTATTTTTCCGAGCAGATACGGTAGCCGACGCTGCGCACTGTTTCGATGTATTCCGGGTTGGCGGGATCTTTTTCGATTTTCTGGCGCAGGTAGCGGATGTGGACGTCCACGGTACGAGTTTCCCTGACCCGGTCGTAGCCCCATATTCTTTCCAACAGGATATCCCTGGTAAAGACCCGGCCTGGGTTTGCGGTCATCAGGTGCAGCAGTTCAAATTCTTTCGGGGTAAGCTCAAGTTTTTTCCCATCCATGGTAGCCACATATCTGTCCGGCCTTATCACCAGATTTTTGATCCTGATTTCATCTTTTACCTCTTCGCTGGGAGGGGGTTGGCTCTTGCGTCTTAAGTGTACTTTTACCCTGGCCAGGATTTCCCTCGGTGAAAATGGTTTGGTGACGTAGTCGTCAGCGCCCAGTTCTAACCCGATCACCTTGTCCAGCACATCGCCCTTGGCGCTGAGCATTATTACCGGAATAGATACGGTTGACGGGTTGGACTTTAAGTTACGGAGTATGTCGCAGCCGTCCATTTCAGGCAGCATAATGTCCAGAATGATCAGGTCAGGTTTTTCTTCATTGGCCGCCTTAATGGCATCGCGGCCGTTGGTAACGCCGATAAACTGGTAACCTTCCTTAGACAGGTTATACTTTAACAGCTCCAGAATATTAAGCTCATCATCTACAACCATGATTGTCGGCATCTTCTAACCACCTTACCAAGACTAGCCTGCCGCTTTTAGTGTATAAGCATAAAGTTAATTGTGAATTATTTTAATATTAATTTTGTGTTAATCGGTAAAATTTCTTTGATCAGTAACAGCTGCCACGGAGAAAATCCTGGTTGTCTATAGCAGCCCGGCCCGGCTAGTCTTTTTATTGACACTTTCTTGGCAATCCCTTAATATAGTATTTACAAAAATTTAACCTGAAGTTAACAAAGGAGTTGGTGCCGGTGGTGACGGCGTGTAACGGCTGGTTTTAAAACCAGCCATTAAATTTTTATATCTGGTTTGAAGGTGTATGGTTTATAATCAATACAGGGTTTTTAATGAGGTGCGGGTGAATGAAACAGAGGTACTTTTTCTGCCCCAAATGCGGGGGTGTTTTAGAATACAGAAGCTGCGGGGATAGGGACAGGCTAACCTGTGATTCCTGTCAATACATTTTTTACGAAAATCCTGTGGTGGGAGTGGCTGTGATTGTTTTTGACCAGGCTGGCCGCATTCTCCTGGGCAGGAGAAACAGCAGTTACAGCGGTCTGTGGTGCATACCGTGCGGCTATGTGGAATATGACGAGGATGTGTTTGATGCCGCGGTGCGTGAGTTTAAGGAAGAGACGAGCCTTGAGGTGAAAATAAACAGGGTTTTTACGGTGCAATCAAATTTTCACAACCCTGAAACCCATACTGTGGGCATCTGGTTTCTGGCAGAAGTGGTGGGCGGTCAATTAAAAGCTCAGGCCGATCTGGACGAGGTCGGTTACTTTGAACTTTCTTCCCTGCCGCCGCTGGCTTTCCCAACCGACGCCCTGGTAATAGAAATGCTTAAAAACAGGCAATTTTAAATTCCAGCAACTTTTTCCCCTGTCCTGACACTATTCAGTTATAATAGTGTATATAATCAAACGAGCGGGGTGAGTGATATGCCCCATAGTGTACTTTCAGCCGCGGGCCTCGCTGTTCTCTCCTTTATCTGCAACCTGCCTTTGGGGCGGTGGCGGGCGACGGTAAGAAAGTTCTCCGCCAACTGGTTTCTGGCAGTTCACCTGTCTATACCGCTGATTATTTACCTCCGGCTTAAACTTGGTTTAAACGCGTGGTTTATTCCGCTATCACTTGGTGCCGCGCTTGTTGGCCAGTTAGTGGGCGGCTCAGCCGGCACAGCCAGGGAAGAAGAGGGTCATAGAAGTAGTTATGATTAATAACAGGCCAGGCAGTTGTTAAGTATCTGGCCAAAACATAAGGACAGGTTGAACCTGCCCTTTTTTTGTTGTTGGACATACATGCCGCTGATGCAACAGCACCAGCTTAAAGGATGAAAATTATAGGTTCGATTTCAATCGAACCT
>JBAZQW010000054.1:0-11213 GCA_041645005.1 Desulfotomaculaceae bacterium
AACAACTAGCCGAGGCCGTTTACGCCATGTTGCTCAATAGAATCAGCGACCCACTCTCCAAGCGAGGTGTGAACCATTGGATTAATGAGGTATACCGGCCGGCTTTTTCGTCCAATTAAAATTGGAATAACTGTCCGTAATAAATCGGAATAGGTGTTGGTTTTCATCGGAATAGGCACCAACCTCCGTAATGCCAAATTCTTTTGAAAGGAACATACCAAAAAGATGCAGTGATTGTTCATAGCACTTTAGTGATTTCTTTGACAAGTTTTTACTGGTACAAAACAACATAAACCCATCTACCTGAAATACAAAATCCGTCAAAAAAAAATACACCTCCTGATATTGGTGGTAACCCAATAAATAAGCGGTGTTTGTTGGTATACCCAGTAAATATTAATAGGTATAATAATACCGTTGTAAAAAGCCCCAAACCCTTTACCTAGCTCACTTTGGCTTCGATCCTCAGCTTGTCAGCAACCATGGCTATGAATTCACTGTTTGTCGGCTTGCCCCGCTCAAGGTTGATGGTATAGCCAAAGAACTTGGTCATCATCTCCACATTGCCGCGGTCCCAGGCCAGCTCAATAGCGTGCCTGATCGCCCTTTCAACCCTGCTTGGAGTCGTTTGAAATTTTTGGGCAATCATCGGGTAAAGCTCTTTGGTTACAGCGCCAAGCAGGTTAACTTCGCTGATTACCATTAAAATCGCTTCTCTCAAATAATTATAACCCTTGATATGAGCGGGAACACCCATTTCATGGATGATGTTTGTCACCGCGATATCAAGATTTTTAGGTTTTGCCGGGGTAATATACTGTGAGACATTTACTCCTTGCGCAAGTTGGCGAATCCGGGTGGCAAGAACATTAAAATCAAAAGGTTTTAAAATATAATAATCGGCGCCTAGTTCAACTGCTTTTTGCGTGACACTTTCCTGCCCGAAAGCGGTTAACATGATAATTTTTGGTTTATTGCCCGAACTGCCCGTTACCAGTTGCTCCAATACGCCTATCCCGTCCAGGTGCGGCATGATAATATCAAGTACCACAACATCAGGGTTATGCTCCCTGATCATCTGGAGAGCCTCGAGGCCGTTATAGGCGATGCCGATAAGGTTAAGGTCCTCCTGTTGGTTAATGAACTCCTTCAGCAGCTCGCAGAAATCTCTGTTATCATCTGCGATTAACAGCCGTATCGACTTCCTTGTCATAAAAAACTCCCGCCTCCTATAATTTCTATTTTTTGTTATTTATTCTTTAACCAACAAATTCGACAACCAAAAAGAATGTCCTTCCAGAGATCATGTAAATTTTAAAAAAATGGTAAATTTTTCTATAAGTAAAAGATAGAATTTAACCTGGGAATTTGCTTAACCCCCAGGTTAAATAAGTAAAACTTTTTATTTTGATAAAAAATTTAATCTAAAAAGCCCTAGGCTGCCTGCTGTTTGGACTGGCTATATTCATCCAATAAACCGGATTCTTCAATCATCCATTGAACCGGAACTCCGTAACCACGGGTGGGGTCATTGACAAAAACATGGGTTATGGCGCCAACCAGCAGATCATCCTGGATAATGGGACTACCGCTCATTCCCTGAACTATACCCCCTGTTTGCTCTAAAAGTTTTTGATCGGTAATTTTTATTACCAGCGCTTTTCCGTCCTGCCTGGCCAGCTTATTTATTTTTATTATTTCAATTTCAAACTTTTCGATCCTGTCATCTTTCAAAACTGTTAAAATTTCTGCTCTGCCTTCATGTATCTGCTCAGCCATGGCCACAGGAATCGCTTCTCTGGAAGAAGTGTTATCAACAGGTTTTGTTAAGCAGCCAAATATGCCCAGCTTGGTGTTTTTCCTGATAGTTCCGCTTACTTTTTTATCACCGGGAAACATACCTATTTTTTCACCTGGCTGACCCCGCTTTCCCCTGTGGATACCCTGTACATTGGCATCCACTATCTCACCGTCAGATAGTTCAACAGGCTGGGTTGAGCCCAGGTCAGTAATGAGGTGGCCAAGTGCCCCGTAAACCATGCTGTCAGGCTCATAAAACGTCAGCGTCCCAATACCGGCGGCGCCATCCCTGATCAGCAAGCCAAGTCTGAATTGCAGTGTTTCCCTGCAAAAAACCGGCTTGACTTTTTTAGTGAACAATTCTCCTTCCCGCTTGACTTCAATTAAAAGCGGCTGTCCGGCAGCACCGGATTTTGCCACCATATCACGCACCTGGCTGTCACTTTGCACCGTTTCATCATTTATTTTTAAAATAATATCGCCTTCCATAATCCCTGCTTCTTCAGCCGGTTTTACCTCCTGGCCTGATTCGTCCAGCACTGCTGAATGCCCGACTACGATAACTCCCTGGGAGTGGAGCAAAACCCCGATAGACTGTCCTCCGGGGATAACTTTTACCTGTGGCAGCACGCTTACCAGCACATCCCTTACATGGACCATCCCGAACAGGCTCAATCTCACCTGTAGTTCTCCGGGCTGCGAAGCTACGGGGCCAAAAACTGGATCGAAATAATCTGCACCACCGAATACCTGCGCTTTTAATGTTTTTTGTAACGGAGCGGGGAAATCTATTTTAAGCGGTTCTCCTACAGCGACAGATTGCCTGTCCGGCACGAGCATAATACTCTGTAACTGGTAGCTTAAAAGGCCGGACAAAAAAAATAATATACTCCAAAGAAAACCCTTATACTTTCCCCTCAAGCATCACTCCTCCAATTTTATTGTCACCCACCTCCAAAACTATGAAAAAATGAGATAATCATAATAATTGCAATATAGTCAGTGTAAAATTAATATAACCTTAGCATATCGCTTTTATTACGCCTAAATGTGCCTTAACTTGCCAATATCGCATTTTAATTGACTTAAAAAGCGAATATGTAAGTTTTAGTTTCATTTCCTGGTATAAAAAAATTAAAATCCGCACTTTAAAAGAACGGATTAAAGTACGGATTCTAGAATACAGAATTCAGAATTCAGAAGTCAGAATAAAACATTTTTTCATGATTTTTTATTCTGACTTCTGAATTCTGTCTACTGACTTCTGTTAACTGTTACGGTCCAGCATTTGTCCGGCGTGGCGGCGTGTGATTTCAGTTACCTCTCTGCCGCCCAGCATTCTGGCCAACTCCTCCAGCCTTTCCCCGTGCTCAAGCAGTTGAGCCCTTGTAACCGTGCGTCCCTCTTCAACTTCCTTAACAATAAGGTGGTGTGCTTTGGCGTGGCTGGCTATCTGGGCGGAATGGGTTACACAAATTACCTGATGGTGCTGGCCGAGCTGTGACATCTTTTCAGCCACAGCCTGCAGCGCGCGGCCGCCAATGCCTGTGTCCGCCTCGTCAAAAACCAGGACTGGTATTTCATCAGCACCGGCCAATATAGCTTTTAGCGCGAGCATAATCCTGGTAAGCTCACCTCCGGAGGCGATTTTAGCCATCTGTTTTAAGGGTTCACCAGGGTTCGTGGCAATCAGGAAATCCACCCGTTCCAATCCGTCCCGCGCCGGACCTGCTAATTCAGCAAAAGCAACCTGGAATTCCACCCGTCCCATTTCCAAAGAAATTAACTCTGCTGAAACCGCCTTCTGGAGCAACCCCGCCGCCTCCCGCCGGGCGGTGCTTAAAACCCCGGCGGCCATGCTGTAAGCTGCCTCAACCTTCTCTATTTCCAGAGCAGCTTCCAGTAATAATTCGTCCGTGCCTTCCAATATTTCCAGCTCGTCGCGCATGGAGTTCAGCCTGCCTGCTATTTCGTGAATTGTTTCGCCATACTTTCTTTTAAGTCTTTTAATGAGCTCGAGCCTGTCCTCCACCACCTCCAGCCTGATGGGGCTAAACTCAATACTGTCCCTGTAGCCGGCAAGTTCCCGCACAACGTCTTCAGCCTGGTAGAAGGCGTTTTCCAGGGCAGCCAGGAAATCCTCAGCCCGTTTATCCAGAGAAGCCAGGCTTCTCATCGCATCTACCGCCTGTGCCAGCAGATCCACGGCCGATGCCCGGCCGCCGGCTTCCCCGTAAAGAAAAGCGTAGGCGCCGGAAACCAGAGAATTTATCTTCTCCGTGTTTGCCAGCACTTTTTTTTCTTCTTCTAACTCTATATCCTCATCCACCCTCAGCTTGGCCAGTTCGATCTCCTTGATCATGTAGAGCAACTCATCCTTACGCCTGGCCCTGTCATCCGCGTCTCCGGTAAGCCTGTCTAAACTCAGGCGGGCCTCTTTCCATCGCGCATAAAGTAAATTAACCTCTTGTAAAGCCTGCAGCACTCTGTCCCCGCCAAACCGGTCCAAAAGCTGGCGCTGCCTCTCCTGCTCAAGCAGGGAGTTCAACTCCAGCTGCATGTGCAGGTCTGCCAGACTGCCGCCGACTTTTCTGAGAAAACCAAGGGTTACAACCTGCCCGTTGACACGGGAAACATTTTTTCCGGAGCGGCTTATTTCCCTGGCCAGCACCAGGATGGCGTCCTCCGGCACATCCACTCCCTGCTCCTCCAAAAACGGGGTAAGATCCTTCATAGCACTGATATCAAAAGCAGCCTGAAGAAACGCTTTTTCAGCCCCTGTGCGAATCTGGTCGCCGGACATTCTCCCACCGAGGACTATCTGGAGGGCATCAATTATAATGGACTTTCCCGCACCAGTTTCACCTGTAAGAACGTTAAAACCAGTTTGAAAGTCCATCCTTAACTGATCGATGATCCCAAAGTTCCTGATGGAAATACTCAGCAGCATATGATCACCCCGCTGAAATTAGTAATATTTAACATCATACCGGCATAAAAGCCCGGGCTACCCTTTGGTAAGTTCTCCAAACCTTTTGATTATATCAATGGCTGCTTCTTTCGGTTTAACCACAACCATAATGGTATCGTCTCCGCCGACAGTGCCGATAATTTCCCTCCACCCCGAGTTGTCTATGGCAGAGGCCACACCCTGGGCGCCACCGGGTTGAGTTTTAATTATGATCAGGTTTTCACTAAAATCCAAACCAACAACTGAGTCTTTGAAGATGCGTTTCAAGCGGTCTTCACCGCTGGGTAAAGATTGTCCCGCAGGCTGCGCGTAGCAGAAAACATTGTTTCTGCGAGGTATTTTGATCAGGCCCAATTCCTTAATATCCCTTGAAATAGTTGCCTGCGTCACCACATAACCTATGGTCCTCAAAGCCCCTGCCAGTTCCTCCTGGGTTTCAATATCCTCATGTTTAATTATATCGAGTATCTTGCGCTGCCGGCCGGCCTTCATCTAAACACCATCCTTCTCAATTACAATAACAACCGGCGCATTGGCAGCGCGGTTTAAAAAAGATATTTTAATTACTTTAAACTGGTCCGCATTGAGAGAAGAAGCAAATTTCTCAACAGTTTCGCCTTCCTCCCTGCCGCCGGGGTGGCCTGTGTAGATTACCAGCCCGATCCTACCCCCAGGCCGCAGTAAATCCAGAGCCGCACCCAGCGCTCTTATGGTTGTCCCGGGCCGGGTAACTATAGAGTGATCGCCACCCGGCAAATACCCCAGATTAAATATTACGGCGTCAACAGGTCCCGGCACTAACCCTTTCATTTCCTCGTGACCTGCCTGCAACAGCTCAACCCTATCCGCGCAGCCGTTCCTTGCCAGGAGTTCCTGTGCGGTTTGCAACGCTTTGGCCTGGGTGTCAAAGGCGTATACTTTCCCGCTTGCACCTACCAGGCGAGCTAAAAAAAGTACGTCATTGCCATTACCAGCCGTGGCGTCTACCGCGGTCCCACCGCTGCGAACCGAATCAGACACAAAAAGCTGGGCCAGGTAAACGGCGCTGCCAAGCCCCTTAGACACCGCCCTGCACCTCTTCATCTTTCAATTTCTTACGTAAAACTTCAAAAAAGCTTCTGCCTACTATACGCAAAAATTTTGCCTTTTGCGGCGCGCTTTTTATTATAATCTCATCGTTCTGACGCAAGCTGACACCGTGCTGCCCGTCCATGGTCAGCATTACCTCACCCCAGTTTGAAATAAGCAGTATCTTAATTGTGCTATCCGGGGTTATAACCACGGGTCTGGCCCAAAGAGAATGAGGGCAGATGGGCGTGAGCAGGATAAGGTCGAGTTCGGGGGTTGCCAGCGGTCCTCCCGCTGAAAGCGAATAGGCGGTTGAACCAGTGGGACTGGCTACGATCAAGCCGTCCGCGTGATAATTATTGAAGAACTCTTCGTTAATATATGCTTCCAGATAAATCGGCCTTGGTATAGTCCCTTTGGTTATAACTGCGTCATTAAGTCCTGCAAAACTATGAACTAAATTGCCCTGCCTGTACACCTCAGCCTGAAGCATCATGCGCTCTTCAATGCGGTAGTGACCTTTCAGAATCTTTTCCAGAGCAGGCAGCGCCTCCGGTATATCTATTTCAGTGAGGAAACCAAGGTGCCCCAGGTTAATACCCACAATAGGTATGCCTGCTTTGGCCACCCGGCGCGCTGTCCAGAGCATAGTCCCATCACCGCCGAACACCAGTATGCACTCAGACCTCTCTAAAATTTCTTCCTGTGAAACTCCGAACCTGGTAAGGGCTAAATGGTGAGCGGTGCCTTCGTCGATCAGAACTTCGCATCCCCTGTCTTCAAGCCAGCGGGAAATCTGTGCTACGAGATCGCGAACTCCCTTTTTATTTAGATTTACCACCAGCCCGAAAGTTTTCAAGGTAGAATCCTCCTTGGTATGAATTCAATATTCTGCCCTAATTATACATTAAGGGGTTGGTTGTTTTTGTTTTTTTATAATAAGTTGTTCATGTGCCCGCTCAACAACTTCGCTAATATTGCAGACGGTATGTATCCCGTTCTTCTGAAAAAAAATTAAATACTCAATATTCCCCTCCGGGCCGGTGACAGGCGAGTAATCAAGTCCTTTTACCGACCAGCCAAGTCCAGTTACGAGAGCTTCGATATTCCTCAGCACCTCTATGTGTATTGCCGGCTCACGTATGACACCTTTTTTCCCCACTTTGTCCCTGCCTGCCTCAAACTGCGGCTTGACCAGCGCCACACCCTCAGCCGCGGGCGTGGTAAGCTCGCCAACCCTGGGCAGGACCTTGCTCAGAGAAATAAAAGAAACATCTACGGTTATAAAGTCCGGTGGTTCCGCCAAAGCCTCTTTTGTGAGAAAGCGGATATTTTTACGCTCCAGCACCACCACTCTGGGGTCAGTTCTGAGCTGCCAGGCCAACTGGCCATATCCCACATCCACCGCGTAAACCTTCCTGGCGCCGCACCTGAGAGCACAGTCAGTAAAGCCTCCGGTCGAAGCCCCGACGTCAAGAACCACGCGTCCATCCAGGCTAAGATTAAAAACCTGAACAGCCTTTTCCAGTTTTAGCCCACCGCGGCTTACATACTGTATTGGGTTGCCGCGCACTTCGATGACAGTCTCCGGTTTTATCATCAGGCCCGGCTTTTCCGCTTTTTCTCCTTTTATAAAAACCAGGCCGGCCATAATAGCCGCCCTTGCTTTTTCTCTGCTGGGGTAATAGCCTTCCTCTGTCAACCTTATATCCAACCGCTGTTTTTCCTGAGACAAAATTAGATACCCCCGGGAAAAGATATAATGATTTAATAAATCCTATCAGATTAATTACTGTCTGAGACCACTGCCAGCCTTCTGGTCCTGTTTCTTTCAGCTGTTTTTTCCACTACCGCCCGGACTATCTGTTCTACTGACAGTCCGTACCTGGCCTTTAGCAAAGCCGGGTCGCCGTGTTCAACAAACGCGTCCGGTATGCCAAGGCACTGGACCCTGACATCCCTGATCCCCCTGGCTGACAAAAGCTCGAGCACGGCGCTGCCGAACCCGCAGCTCAGGACGTGCTCCTCAATGGTATACAGTCTTCCTGTTCTCCTGGCATAATGGATAATGCACTCCTCGTCCAAAGGCTTAACGAACCTGGCGTTAATCACCGTTGCTTCAATCCCCCGGCCTGCCAGGGCCACGGCCGCTTCACTGGCCAGGCTGACCATGCTTCCTATGGCGAGCAGGGTAACGTCTGAGCCTTTTCGCAGAACCTCAGCCCGCCCAAGCGGCAGAACCTTGTAATCCTCGTCTAATTTACAGCCGCAACCGGCTCCCCGCGGGTAGCGGACGGCAGCCGGCGCGGGATGACTGACCGCTGTGGCGAGCATGTGCTGCAGCTCGTTTTCATCTTTAGGCGCCATAATTACCATATTCGGTATTTGCCTCAGGTACGCAAAATCAAAGAGACCGTGGTGAGTAGCCCCGTCTTCCCCCACTACACCAGAACGGTCTATGGCAAAAGTCACAGGCTTGTTCTGCAGGCATACATCATGTAGAACCTGGTCAAAAGCGCGCTGCAGGAATGTTGAATAAATAGCCACCACAGGGTGGTAACCACCGGCAGCTATAGCGGCAGACATTGTCACTGCATGCTGCTCAGCTATACCTACATCAAAAAAACGTTTGGGGTAAAGTTTGGCGAAGTTGGTCAGGCCGGTACCGCTGGTCATGGCCGCGGTAACAGCGACTATATTATCATTGTCGCGTGCCAGCTTGATCATCGTCCGGCCAAATATATCTGTATACGAAGGCGTTTTACTGCTTTTTATGATTTCCCCGCTGGCAGGGTCAAACGGTCCCACACCGTGAAAGCGATCCGGATTGCTTTCAGCCGGACGGTAACCCTTTCCCTTCTTAGTTAAAGCATGTATCAACACCGGCCCTTTAGTAGCTCTTGCACGCTGCAGGACACTTACAACCGCCTTGATGTCGTGACCGTCGACCGGGCCGAGGTATTTAAAGCCCATTTCCTCAAAAAACATTCCGGGCACCACCAGGTACTTCAAGCTGTCTTTAAATCTCTCGCCCAGACGCAGCAGGGCAGAGCCGATGGGAATTTTCCGCATAAGCTGTTCCAGTTCTTCTTTGCCCCTGGAATACATGGGATCTGTCCTCATCCGGGTTAAATACCCGGACATCGCCCCCACGTTTTGAGCGATAGACATCTCATTGTCATTTAAAATCACGATCAGATCTTTTTTCAGATGGCCAGCGTGGTTAAGCGCTTCGAAAGCCATACCGCCGGTCATGGCGCCGTCGCCTATCACAGCCACCACCGAATAACTTTCACCCTTCAAATCACGGGCTACGGCAAGACCCAGAGCGGCCGAAATTGAGGTGCTGCTGTGACCGGTACCAAACGCATCGTGCACGCTTTCCGAGGGGCGGGGAAAGCCGCTGATCCCACCGAACTGGCGCAAGGTGCCAAACTCTTTCCTGCGTCCGGTGATTATTTTGTGGCTATAGCTCTGGTGTCCCACGTCCCAGACAATCTTATCAACAGGCGAGTCGAAAACTCTGTGCAAACCAAGGGTAAGTTCCACAATCCCCAAACTGGGCGCCAGGTGCCCGCCAGTTTTCGCAACTGTTTCGATGAGCTGCTGCCTTATTTCTTTGGCCAGTTCCTGCAGTTGCTGGTATGTCATCAGGCGTATATCCTGCGGAGAGTTAATCTGTTTCAATAGTTTGCTCATCGTTTACTCACCCTTCTTGTTCTTAGGGTTGCGCGTTTTCGAAAAGGTCTGTAACCAGTTGCGTCTTCCACCCTGGCCAGTACCCTCCCCACCCAAAAAATCACATCGTCAGGGTGGCTCAGCGCAATCTTTTTTGCAGCCGCCTTGCTAGAAACAATCACCGCGGCAATAAAAGCGGTGATTAACACATTAAGCCAGAACTGGCTTATAACCGGTCCCATTGTCATTATCTGCACCACAATGGATATGCCCAGGGCTCCCCCGACCGTTGTGGTAATATCACCAATTACATCGTTGGTCAAATTAGCGACTTTATCGGCGTTCCGGATTAACTGCAGGCCGTGCGGCGCTCCTCTTACCCGCTTGGACGATTTGGCGTTAAATGGTATATGGGATGCGGCGGTAACAGCGGTCCCCACAACGTCCGCCAGCATGTTAATAAGAATAATCAGACCCAGGAAAATAGAAGATAGGATTACACTGTTTAACCTGGAGGCAAATGTCTCGGAAAGAAAGGAAAAGATAACGGCTAAGAAAAATGAGCCGATACCTACAAAAACGATATATCTACCGGAAACGGTAGATTTATTATTGCCCAAATAATTCACCTCATACTGGATTAAGGCTCGCCGGATCGTATCTGAGACAAGCGTATTATGTAAGATAAATGACGGCAGACCGGGTAAATATTGTGGCTTAGGTCTAGCAGGATTTTCCCAAACAGCTGCCGGCTGTCACCAAACCGGCGGTTTCCCTTTAAAGCCGTTTCCGATCGTTACCGATTCCGGGGCTAGATTACCACTTAGTCCACACTGCAATCCCCGGCCCGCCCTGGTATCCCGGACAGCCTAGGAGTTTTCCTCAACAGAATATACCTTTTTTAGCCTCTTTTGCAGCAAAGGTTTCAACCAACAAACCGGTCTTCCATGGGCCCATGTCCATCGGCCTGTAAAAATAGGCATCCACCACTGCCACTCAAGGCAGGCTACACTGCACGCAGCTGTTCACCACATGCAGGTTTAATCCCAAGCCATAGTTGACCATCCAGTAAAGCATGGCTGCCCACAAACTTGGGTCTCCACGATGGCAGGGTCAACGCCCGCATGCCATTGCAGGTCGCCCTACCACCTTAACTCCCAGTACCAGCCCCCGACTGGGCGTCGATAGCCAACACCAGGAACTTCATCGATATGCCCTTAACGGATTTTTAGGCCCGCCTTCAAAAAAGTTCATCTGACTAGGATACTGCGTCATTTATCGAAAAAACTATTTACGAATACTAATTATAACAAAACAGTGTTATACTTTCAAACACCGCTTGAACCAAAATTAACACCTGTAAATTGATATAGGTGTGCCTAGACAGGAATTCCTGCTGGAGATTATCAAGGCTTGTCTATAGTCTAGAAATCCCGCTCAATCACAAATTCAACCAGGGATCTTAAGAAATCAGCCTCCTGGCCGAACGCGCTCAAAGCTGCTATCGCGTTGTCCACAGCCAGACGAGCCTTCTCTTTTGATTTCTCCAGGCCAAACAGCGCAGGGTAGGTTGCTTTTTTATTTCTAACGTCACTTCCCACCGGTTTGCCCAGTTTCTTTTCGTCACCTTCGATATCAAGAATATCATCCTTGATCTGAAAGGCCAGTCCCATGTGTTCGGCATATTCGGTCAGGC
>JBAZQW010000055.1:0-11131 GCA_041645005.1 Desulfotomaculaceae bacterium
CTGACGGCGGTGAAAGCATTGCGCTTGATCGAAGTGGAATATGAGCAATATGAGCCTATCTTAACGGCAGAGGCTGCCTTAAGAGAGGGCGCTATTGAGATACATGAAGGAACAAAAAACATAATCGCGCAGAGTGAATATCACCTGGGCGATCTGCACGAAGCCCTGGCGCAGGCGGATGAGATTTTTGAAGACGAATTTAGCACGAGTACAGTGCAGCCGTGCGCCCTGGAAAACCACAGCGCCTATGCCTACATGGACGGCAGCGGCAGGATCGTGGTCTGTACCTCTACTCAGATTCCCCATATTTGCCGCCGGGTAGTAGGGCAGGCACTGGGTATCCCCTGGGGCCGTGTCAGGGTGATTAAGCCCTTCGTCGGCGGCGGTTTTGGCAGCAAACAGGATGTGGTCGTGGAACCGCTCGTCGCTTTTTTAACAACTGTTGTGGGCGGCAGGCCGGTTAAACTGGCGTTCACCAGGGAGGAAACATTTGTTGCTTCCCGCGTCAGGCACGCGATTTATTTCAAATTTAAAACAGGCGTAAAAAAAGATGGTGCCATCGTAGCCAGTGCTTTGAAGGCGGTGTCGGTGAACGGAGGATATGCTTCACACGGGCACGCCATTGTCGACAACAGCGGTGAAAAGTTCAGACATCTCTATGATCAGCAGGCGATCAAGTTCGAGGCGACCACTGTTTACACCAACATGCCGTCTGCGGGAGCGATGCGGGGTTATGGCATTCCCCAGGTGATGTTTGCGTTAGATTGTCATATGGAGGATATCGCCAGGGCACTGCAGATGGACCCGCTGTTGTTCCGTTTAAAAAACCTGAATAAAGAAGGTTATACAGACACGCTCCTCGGGATCGTCGCGCATACCAACGGTCTTCCGGAATGTATCGCCAGGGGCAGGCAGCTGATCCGCTGGGATGAAAAGAAAGCGGTCCGGCGGCGACAAACCGGGTCAAAACGGCGGGGGTTGGGCATGGCCTGTTTTTGCTATACCGCGGGGACCTACCCGCTGAACCTGGAAATTGCCGGCGCCAGGATTGTGATGAACCAGGACGGTTCGGTGCAGCTCCAGGTCGGGGCTGTTGAAATGGGGCAGGGCAGCGATACTGTTTTCTCCCAGATGGCGGCTGAAACCATAGGCATCCCCGTTGATATGGTCCATCTGATCTCAGAGCAGGATACGGAAATCACCCCTTTTGATACAGGCGCTTATGCTTCCCGCCAGACGTATATCTCAGGCATGGCGGTGAAAAAGGCGGCGGCGGAAATCAAGGATAAGGTGCTGCGGCACTGCCGGGTCATGACGGACATCCCACCCCAGGATCTCGATATTGTGGATGCCTGGATCGTTTACCAGCATAACGGCGCAAGGATCATGCCGCTGGCCGAGGTGGCTCTTGACGGCTACTATAATCTCGCCCACGCCGCCCCGTTTACAGCGGATGTCACCAACAGCGCCGGGACTAACGCGCTGTCTTACGGGTGCACTTTTACCGAAGTTGAGGTGGATCTTGCCACCGGCAAAGTGGAAGTGCTGGAGATCTACAATGTGCATGATTCAGGCAAAATTATCAATCCTCAACTGGCTGAAGGCCAGGTTCACGGCGGTGTCAGCATGGGGTTGGGGTATGCCCTGTACGAGCAAATGATTTTTGACCCAGGGACAGGAAAACCTCTGAACAATAACTTTTTAGACTATAAATTGATAACCACCATGGACACCCCTGAAATCGGCGTGGGGTTTGTGGAAACGGATGAACCAACCGCACCCTATGGGAATAAATCCATGGGTGAACCTCCGGTTATGTCTCCCGCTCCGGCTATCAGAAATGCCATTCTCGATGCGACAGGGATAAAATTTAACGAACTGCCGATGAATCCGCACCGCTTGTTTGAGCGATTCAAAGCTGAGGGATTAATATAGGGGGGCCGTGGGGAGATGTACGATATTGTCAACTATGAGGAAGCCCGCAGTGTACGGGAAGCGATCGAGTTGTTGCGGGCAAACCCCAGGGCCCGTCTGATTGCCGGCGGCAGCGATTTGCTGATCAAGATGTATAATGGAAAAATCACAGAGGCGGCGCTAATCAGCCTGCGCGGGATACCAGCCTTAAAAGAGATTAAAATGGAGGCGGACGGCACGATCAGGATCGGTTCCGGCGCTACTTTCAGCCGGATCGCCCGCCACCCGGTGATCCAGGAACATGTGCCTGTTCTGGCCGAAGCGGTAAGCAAGGTTGGCGGGCCGCAGATCCGCAATATCGGCACCATTGGCGGCAATATCTGCAATGGCGTTACCTCGTCTGACAGCGCCTCCACGCTTTTTGCCCTGAATGCCGGGCTGCGGCTGGAAGGACCTGACGGGACCCGGGTGGTGGCCATCCAGGATTTTTACCTGGGGCATGGCAAAGTTGACCTGCGGCATGAGGAAGTGTTGACGGACATCCTGATCACGCAGGAAAACTACCAGGGGTTTGGCGGCCACTACATCAAGTTTGCCATGCGCAATGCGATGGATATTGCCACACTGGGCTGTGTGGCGGTCTGTAAAATAAAAGATCAGCAAGTGATTGCCGATTTCAGGCTGGCCCTGGGGGTGGCTGCGCCCACCCCGCTGCGCTGCCTGCGGACGGAAGAAACTGTCAGGGGCAGGGTTTTCAGCGAAGAGCTTTTGCTGGAAGCGGGCAGAACTGCCGTCACCGAAGTTAACCCGAGGACTTCCTGGCGCGCGACGAGAGAATTCAGACTGCAATTGGTGGAGGAATTGAGTAAAAGAGCGTTCAGACAGGCCTTTATCAATGCCGGAGGTGTGTTGTCATGATAGCAAAAAAAATCAGCTGCTCTGTGAACGGCCGGAAAGTCGCACTCGAAGTTGATGTTCGGGCGTCGCTGCTTGATATTTTACGAGACAGCCTGCACCTGACCGGGGTTAAAAAAGGATGTTCCGTGGGTGAGTGCGGCGCCTGCACCGTGCTCATCGACGGCGAACCGTATGATTCCTGCATTTACCTGGCCGTCTGGGCGGACGGCAAGGACATCAATACCATTGAGGGTGAGTACAAAGAGGGTAAGCTGTCGAAAGTACAGCAGGCATTTGTGGATGAAGGCGCGGTGCAGTGCGGCTTCTGTACCCCCGGCTTCATTATGTCGACCACAGCTATGGCGCAAAGCGGCAGGAAATTTACCAGGGAAGAGATTAAAAGAGAATTGTCAGGCCACATGTGCCGCTGTACCGGGTACCAGAATATCATTAAAGCGGCACAAAAAGCTCTGGAAGATTAGCTCGGGGGGCAAACGCGGGCAAACGTGGGCAAACGGGGACGGTTCTTGACTTGCCTGGAGGCAAGTCAAGAACCGTCCCCGTTTGCCCGCCCGGATTTTATATTAATATGATATAATTGGAATACTTAAAAACCGGGAAGGTGAGGAGAATGAATATACTGGTCACCGGAGGAGCCGGCTACATCGGCAGTCATACCGTCCGGGAACTGGTTACCAGAGAGCACCGGGTGATAGTGCTGGACAACCTCTCCAGGGGCCACAGGGCGGCAGTCGGTGGGGCTCTGCTGGTGCGCGGGGATACCAGTGATACACGATTGATGGAAGAGCTTTTTAAAAAGCATAAAATCGAGGCGGTAATGCACTTTGCCGCCAGCAGCCAGGTGGGTGAGTCGGTCCGCCACCCGTCCGGGTACTACCACAATAACGTGGTAAAGGGGTTGGCCCTCCTGGATGCCATGGTGCAAGCGGGTGTACCATACCTGGTATTTTCTTCAACCGCGGCTGTTTACGGCGAGCCGAAGGAAGTCCCGATTACCGAGGAGCACCCAGCCTTGCCCACCAACCCTTACGGGGCGACGAAACTGGCCCTGGAGAGCGCTATGCGCTGGTACAGCGACGCCTACGGCCTGCGGTTCACCTCTCTGCGCTATTTTAACGCCGCTGGCGCCGACCCGGCGGGAGACATCGGCGAGGATCATGACCCGGAAACTCACCTGATCCCGCTGGCGTTGCGGGTCGCTCTCGGAATACTGCCACACCTGGAAATATTCGGCGATGATTACCCAACACCGGACGGTACCTGCATCAGGGATTATGTCCACGTAAACGACCTTGCCGCGGCCCATGTCCTTGCCCTTGACAAAATGGCCTCGGGAGGCCCGTCAACTGTTTACAACCTGGGCAACGGCAGCGGTTATTCGGTTTTAGAGGTAATCAAGGCCGCCGGAGAGGTCACAGCAAAGCCGGTCAAAGTGAAGTTTGGGGCGCGCAGACCGGGCGACCCGGCTGTTCTGGTGGCTGGTTCCCAAAAGATAAAGGATGAGCTTGGCTGGGAGCCGCGCTTTGTAGATCTGCGCTCTATCGTTGATACGGCCTGGCGGTGGCACCACAGCCACCTCGCGGGATATGAAGATAGAAATGAACACTGAGAGTTTTTTTTTGGTTTTAATTTTGCTGATGCTTTCGTTAGGGACAGGCAGCCGGGCGGGCGGAGAGGGAAACCCCGCAGCCTCTTCACTGGAGGAGCGGGAAAAGGATCTGGCCAGGCAGACTGAACTGGGTGAGCGTGAAAAGGAACTAACTAATGAACTACTGACCTGGGATGTTAAGATCGAGTCCGCCCGGCAGGAGCAGGAAAGGTTGCGGCGGGAGATCCCGGTATTAGAAAGTTCCCTGTCCGGCGCCGAGGTGGAGCTGGCCGCTGGCCGCGCGCGCCTGGCAGAAGGCTATGAGTGGCTGGGACATTGGGTAAATAACCTGTACCGCCATGGGCCTGCGGTTTACCTTGAGGTGCTGGTAGGTGCTTCAAACTTCAACCAGTTTGTTGAAAGGGCCGAGAAGGTTAAAATTATTATCGCGGCCCAGGTGAAAATACTGGAAGAAGTCCGTAATCTGGCTGACCTGGTACAGGATCAGGTTAACGCTATCAAACAGGCTCGCGATGAATTGACCGCCAAAAATGAAGCGCTCTCAGCTCAGATCAAAGAAATGGAAGCGGCGAAAACAGGCCGGGAACAATTTCTTACTGAACTCAGGCAGCAGTCCGCAGGCCTCACGGAAAGGGTTATACTGGCGGAAAAGTACTGGTACCATTCTTTAAACTCCCTCCAATATCTTCTAGCCCACCTGGAATCTTTCCCCTGGAATAGTTTGGCGCCGGAAAATATTGCTTTGACCGGCAGGGGCCTTCGCCTCGCTTATAGCGATCAGGAAATTAACAGGAAATTATCTGAGACAGATGATGCTAACCTGGCGGCGCTCTCAGTGCGCAGTTACCCGGATCGGTTCTCAATTTCAGGTGCTGCTGCCGCCTCAGGCGGGCTGGACTTTAATCTGAGCGGTAATTTTTTGCTGGCCGGGCAGGGAAAGGTGCGCTTTCAGCCAACCAGTCTGATCCTGGCCGGGGCGCCGGTAAGCGGGGAAGTGCTTGGCTTTGTTTCTTCAGAAAGCGGGATGGCCCTGGATTTCGGGGGCGCCCTGCCAGGCCACACTTTAACTGAAGTTCTGGTTGAAGAGGGCCAACTGGTTATCTGGCTGTCACCGGATTAGGGTCATCTAGGAAGCAAGGGGACGGTCCCCTTGCTTCGGCGCTGATGCGCCTTGTTCGATTGAAATCGAACCTACACTGCTGATTTACATCATCTGGTGCTGCGTTAGCAGCATGGGGGTCTAATCATCATTGTCCGGATCTTCATATACCAAGGGTTGGATCTCGTCCTGGAAGATCCAGGCGAACGCTTTAGCCTTTAACAGGGCGTTGTATGTAATTAAGGTGAAGGGGCCCAGAATAAATCCGTACACGCCTATTAGTTCATAGCCGGCATAGAGGGAGACCAGCACACTCAAGGGGGCGATCCCCATATTTTGCCCGAGGATCTTGGGCTCCAGGGAATGCTTGATGACTACCACTACGGCAAAAAGGATCAGCAGCCACAAGGCCAGGAAGTTGTTGCCCATCATCAGGTGAAAAATAATTAGCGGGATGAAGACCACGCCCACACCCAGGACCGGAACCGGGCTGAAGAGGCCCCCCAGCAGGGAGATGGTCACGATATAATCGGTTTTGAGGAAAAGCAGGCCCACCATGATGATCAGGGCTGAAATAACGGAGAGAATTATCTGGGCTTTGATGAAACCGATGCTGGCCCAGTAAAGGTGGTCGGACATTATTCTCAGTTTGCTGTGAAATTCATAGGGGATTAGTGATGCTATCTGTTTTTTTATTTTGACCAGGTCTTTGCTTAGAAAGAAAGTGGCGATGAGCATGATGACCACAATCAGCAGCAGGGTTGGCAGGGTGGTGATAGATGCCAGTATTTCCCTTACCAGCAGCGAGATCTTGTCGGAAAGAATTGCGGTAAGGTTTTCAATGTTTTTATTAAATTGGCCGGCGAACTCGGGCGGGAGTGCCTCGGTTACGGACTGAAGTTTTTCAGCAAGCAAAAGAGACTGGGTTTCGATGATGCGTGTGATATGAGGTAAGTTGGCCAAAAAACTCGACAGTTCCACAATCAGTGTTAGGATGGCAAGCCAGATGACCACGGTTAAAATGCCCAGGGTGACAAGCATGGCCATACCTGTGGCCGCTACCCGGGACATTTTAAATCTTAAAAAAAGATTGACTACCGGGTCTATCGCTACAGCCAGTATTAAACCAAGGACAAAGGGAAGGAAATATGGTATCACCAGTTTGAAAGCAACAGCCGCAATGATCAGGGTTGCCGCCAGAATAGCCACGTTGATGATCATATTCCAGTGTTTCTTATAAAAATCCCTCATTTTTTCTATTGCCCCTTAAAATATTTTATTTCAATCCATATGGATATTATGTTGCAGATTGAAAAAATCCTTTAATTAAGTGAAATATTCTATATTTTGGTGTCGCATTAGCGGCATTGGTGTCTGACCACTAAACAGAAATGGGGCTGGCCTTTTCAGGTCAGCCCCATAGATATTTAATCGGGTATCTCTTCTACTTGTGTTACCAGCCTGTCAAAGATTTTTTGAACCGGCAGGATGTCCTTGATCTGGTACACGTTTTTACCTGCAAACACGACTCCGTCGTCTACCCGGCCGGAGCGGGAATACTCCAGTGCCTTGATAATACAGTACTGTCGGGAGCAATTTTTCAGACAACCGTCGCAGTCTACCGGCTTTTCCGCCGTTCCCGCCAGGACTTTGGTCACAAAGGGGTTGCGCAGCGCCCGGCCAGGCATGCCCACAGGGCTTGGGATAATCACTACGTCATCGGCGGTGGCCTTTAAATACATCTGCTTAAAGGCATCGGCAACAGCACACTCGACGCTCAGGACAAAACGGGTGGCCATTTGAACGCCGCTTGCGCCCAGCTTGAACATCCTGGCCATACCAGTGCCATCAACTATACCACCGGCGGCGATAACCGGAATATTAACACTGGCAACGATTTCGGGTAAAATATCTTCGATGGAGCGGTCTGTGCCCAAGTGTCCGCCTGCTTCCATTCCTTCAGCGACAACTGCGGAAGCTCCCTGTTTTTCAGCGATGCGGGCCAGCTTCGCGGAAGATACGATGGAAACAATAGGCACTTCGGCTTCTCTGCCCCATTTGAAAATGTCCCTGGAAAAACCTGCGCCGGTAAAGACTAGGTCAATTTTTTCTTCTATAGCCGCGTGAACCAGAGAGGCGAACTGGCGAACGGCAAACATGATGTTTATGCCGATAATGCCTTTGGTAAAGCGGCGGGCGGTTCTAATTTCATCTTTAAGTTCCTGAATAGTCATACCTGTGGCGGCGATCACACCAATGCCACCGGCGTTGGCCACGGCAGAGGCAAGCGGGGCTGTGGATACACCCAGGGCCATTCCCCCCTGGATGATAGGGTAACGGGGCGCCAGGCGGCCAATCTTTAGTGACGGGAATTTCATCATATATTAACTCCTATCTCGGTATAGTATCCTTGCTAATATTTTTCTAAAGCATCTACTATATTATTATCCCAGTGGAACAGGTAAATATAAGTAATACTTGAAAATATTAATTGTTGGGTGCTGACAGACTGCAATAAAGAGTTTTTTTCATGTAATTATTAACTATTCTATGCAAAATAATATAATCCTGTAAAGAACACAAGAAAAACAATTGAATATTTAAATTATTGTTTTTGGACATTTGAAGAAAATACCTGCAGGGCTATCTGCGGCGCGTGTCATAAATTACTATTAAAAAAGGTGGCCGTGCTATATAATTTTAATTGGTTTCAGTGATAATTGGAGGTTTTCGGCAGTGAGTGAACTTCTACCGCCTTGTACAAACGCCTGTCCGGTTCATACCGACGTCCGGGGTTATCTGGCTGCTATAGCAAGGCGCGACTATAATGAAGCATTCCGTCTGATCAGCGCCAACAACCCCTTCCCTTCCGTTTGCGCCTGGGTCTGTCCCCACCCCTGTGAGGAAGCGTGCCGCCGGGCGGTTGTTGACGCGCCTATAGCCATCAAAGATTTGAAGCGGTTCGCGGTTGAAATGGCAGGACCCGGGCACGGCGTTTTTCCCCATGTACCACGAAGTGGTAAAAAGGTGGCGGTGGCCGGCGCCGGGCCGGCCGGGCTTACCGCGGCCTATAACTTGACCAGGCTGGGTCACAAGGTGGTTGTGTTTGATCGCCTCCCCTCCCCCGGCGGGCACTTTCTGACTTCTCTGCCGACTTACAGGCTCCCGAGGGAGGCTCTAAGCCGGGACATCGAAAAGATCCTGGCCGCGGGTGTGGAGTTTCGGCCTGGTGTGGATGTGGGCAGGGATATAACAGTTGAACGCTTAAAAAAGGAAAACGACGCGGTTATTATAAGCACAGGCCTATGGGCCAACCGGGGACTGAACTTGCCTGGATTTGATCATCCGGCTGTGTTAAGCGCGCTGGCGTTCTTAAAGGCGGCTAATGCGGGTGAGGAAACCGGGATTGGCGGCAGGGTAGTGGTTATTGGCGGCGGCGATGTGGCCATGGATGCGGCCCGTACCGCCGTGCGCCTGGGGGCGCCTGAGGTTCTGGTTGTCTGTCTCGAGTCTCTGGAGCAGATGCCGGCGCATGTCTGGGAGATAGAAGAGGCGCGGGCCGAGGGAGTGACAATTCTCCCCGGCTATGGCCCGGTTGAAGTGCTGACAGCAAACAACTCCATTACCGGTCTTACCGTTCAGAAAGTAAACTCAGTATTTGACCGGGAAGGAAAATTCAACCCAATTTATGACCCCGTCAGCTTCAAAACGGTACTCGCGGACACGGTTATTCTTTGTATCGGCCAGATGCCTGATAATTCCTTCCTGGCGGGAAACTTTCTGGCAACCGCCAGGGGCGGCCTGGCGGTAGATAAGCGGTTTCTTACCACCAGCGCTGATGGGATTTTTGCCTGCGGGGAATTAACCTTTGGCTCGGGCCCGGCGATCGAGGCCATAGCTTCGGGGTACCGGGCGGCGCTGGCCGTCGAACATTATTTCAATGGTGAAAAAATAGCGCTTGATGAACAAGAAGCGCAGATTATCGGACCGCTGCCGGAGGAGATTGCCGCAAAAATACCCCGGAGTGAACGCAAAAAGGCACCGCTGCTCCCCCCGGAGGAACGCGGCAGGAGTTTTCTGCCCTATGAGCTGGGGCTGGAAGAAAAGGCGGCGCTTAGCGAAGCGGACCGCTGCCTGAAATGCGGCCTGGGCGCGTCTGTCAATAATGAAAAATGCGCGGCCTGCCTCAACTGCCAGAGGGCTTGCCCTTACAAGGTGCCGGTGGTAGACGGGCATGCCAGCATGCCTGTGGAAAGCTGCCAGGCCTGCGGTATCTGTGCCGCGGTCTGTCCTGCCCAGGCTATAGAAATAGGCGTTCTGGACGAAGAAGCTATCTTGCTTAAGCTTGATTCACTTTGCTTAAAAGGGAAAGTGGCGGTTTTTACCTGCCGCGCCGCCTGTGTTGACAGTCCGGACCTGGCAGAACTTGGCGAAACGCCGGATCTTAAGCAAACGTGTATAATTGAGATGCCTTCGGCTGGCATGCTGCGTCTGGAATGGCTTTTGAAAGCCTTTGAAAACGGGGCGGCCGGGGTGGCGGTTGTCGTCTGTGGGAAGGACCAGTGCCGGTGCTATGGCGGCTTTGAACTCCTGGAAGGTGTAATAGCACGCGCTGGTGAATTATTGTCCGCCGCCGGGATCAGGCCGGAACAGCTGTACCACCGCAGGCTGGCTGGAGGGGAGAGCCCTGTGAGCTTGTTGAGAGAATTTGCCGGGCAGCTGCCTTAGTTCAAGAGGGATTTGATCCGGAGTTATTCAACAATTCAACAATTGGCACCAAAACTAGAAGGGGAGCTATCTCCCCTTCTTTATATTTTATTTATGCTCTGCCCTGTTTTCTTGATCCTAAATTGATTTTTAATCAGACATAATAAAATTGCGGGGGAATCAGACAGGCATAGAGGGTGAAGAAAGGAAAAAGGCATAAGGATCTGTGGATACGGGAAAATATACAAAAAGTCTGATAAAACCTGAAGGAGATTAACATGGCTGACATGGTTTTAGGCGGTCTTGTCACCGCCGGACTTTTGATCTATCTGGTTTATGTGTTGATAAAAGCGGAGGAATTTTAATGAGACAAACGGACATTTTACAGATACTGCTTTATCTCGTTATACTCATAGCACTCGCTATTCCGTTAGGACGCTACATGTTTAAGGTCTATACCGGTGAACGTACCCCGCTGGATCGTGTGCTGCGCCCGCTGGAGCGGCTCATCTATCGTTTTGTGGGAGTAGAGGTTGAAAAAGAGATGGGGTGGCGCGAGTATGCCGTCGCGCTCCTGGTCTTTAATTTTCTGGGAATAGTCTTGCTTTTCTTGTTGCAGCTGGCGCAGGGATACCTGCCTTTTAATCCCCAGCAATTCGGGGCGGTGAAACCGGACCTTGCTTTTAATACAGCGACCAGTTTTACCACCAATACCAACTGGCAGTCCTATAGCGGCGAATCGACCATGAGCTACCTTACCCAGATGGCCGGCCTGGCGGTGCAAAACTTTCTTTCCGCCGCAACAGGCATGGTCGTGGTGATTGCCCTGACCCGCGGACTGGCCCGGCGCAGGGCCGCCACTATCGGTAACTTCTGGATAGACC
>JBAZQW010000069.1:0-9666 GCA_041645005.1 Desulfotomaculaceae bacterium
AGTATTTGAGCGGTGCCGAAATACAAAGCCATTTGCCGGTCATACAAGTACGCGGGGTTGTGCAGAGCCAGGGCGCGCTGGACATCCGCAATGGCGGTTGCCCCGTTGGTCCATGGACCCAGCCAGAATGAACCAAAAAGAATCTGGGCGACTGTGGCAACCCACTTTACAGTTACCCAGTTGAACTTGAAAAAGCCCCAGTTGGTAAACAAGGAAAACAAAAGTCCAGTTATCAGCGAACCAAATGCTGCCGGTATAATAATAAAATCATCCAGTAATTTTATAGACACGTTAAAAGCATACAGTTCGTCTCCGTTGGCGATATTTCCTATAAGCAAGGCCAGGAGCGTCATTGAAAGTCCGGTGCCAATCCAGGCACAGGAGAAAAATATGTGAAACCCTTTAAGCCATGACCTCCCCTTTAGACCTAGCTGTTTCAACTTTTTTACACACCTCCTAAAAAAATATTCCCAATATATTATTTCTCAGGCACCTCAATGCTTAAGAGCGGGGCGTGCTGCTGCGCTCCGTACACATCGGTCTCACCAGGGTCTCCTGAAACAAGCGGGCGAACAATGGTAGCCTTAATCGCATTCGCCTGCTCGAACTCCACCAGGTCAATCACTTTATCCACACTTATACCGTAAAGGTCCGCATACAAATCCTTTTTGAAAACGCCGGAACGGCGCGCCAGTTCAAAAAACTCCCGGTTCTTAAAAATTATATCCAGGGTAAGTTCATAGGGACCTGAATTTTTACTGCGGATAACATCCGCAATATCAGTAATCTTAACCTTTTTCAAGTTCATCACCTTTAAATATTGATTATTTCCAGAGGAAAAAGTTCAAACGGGTCATTTACTTCCATGAGGTGGTAGATACTAAAACGGTAAACCTCACCGCCTTTGAAATCCGATGGTGAGTACGGGAAAGCCAGATTCCCCGCTGTGGCTATCCGTCCGGGATAACTGCAGTGAAGCATGGTGGAGCGGGCGAAGCCGCAGATGGTGTCGGCGATTTCCTGGGTTTCAGCCACAGCTTCAATAACGATTCCCAGTTCATGGGGAACCACGTTCCGCTCCGGCTCCAGCAGGCCCATCACACCATTTTTCCCGTAGAATTTAAAATCAAGGAAATAATCATAACCGGCGCCCGCAAAATTATCCCTGGCCCTTTCCTTTACTGTATCAACAACCTGGTCAATTTCTTTGATCATGACAGGATCACGGCAACCCGCTATGGTTACCGTGCGAAAGCCAGCCTTTTTTACTCCTTCAAGTTTTACAGTGTATTTTTGAGCCGGCATAAACCTGCTGCCCGTAACCCTCACCCGGCTCTCCGCCGTCTGCTCAAACTTCGCGTTTTTAAGTTCCAGGCAGCCGCCTGGCAGCGGCAGATACAAGGGGTCTGATTTTTCATACAGGGTATGCGCTGCAACAGAAGTTACAGTACAGCGGCGTGTTGGATTAAGAGGCTCCACTTCAAAATAACCCGCCCCGATCCTTCCCAGCAGGCAGTCACTGCCGCTGCCGGGAGTGGCGGCTATAGCCCCACACTCCAAAATCTTCCCCAGGTGAATGGCCGGCCCGGGCCTGAAACCCTGTCTGACCAGCGGGGCGGCAAAAACTGAGGGATCATAAGCCCGGCCGGCAACAACAACCTGTGCTCCAGCCTCGAGAGCTCCGACAAGCGGCTCAATCCCCATTTGCCCCACAATTCTAACACTCTGATCCAAATCCTCTTTTGTTAACGGGGGCACTGGCCCCAGTGGCGTTATTTTTCCCATTTCCAGTGCTGCCCTGACTTTTTCCCGGCCTAATTCAGCATGGATGATGGCTAGCCTGAAATGAAGTCCTTTTTCTCTGGCTATCTCCCTGATCAGTCCGGTATCCCTGTTTAAATGCGGCTCTCCCCCACTGCCTCCGGCTGAACCAATCAGGAGCGGGATGTTATTAGCAACAGCCGCTTCCAGGATGATCTCCAGATCCCTCTTGACAGAGTTGCGATCTGTAAAGGAAATGCCGGCGCCAAGATAATAAGGCCCGGGATCTGTAGATCCCGCGTCTACTGCTATGGCGTGGGGTTTTCTTTTCATGCCTTCTTTAAAAGAATCCAGGGGGAAGCCATAGCCGAGAATGGCGGTTGGTGACAAAACACGCATTTCACCCATCTCCCAAGACCTCCTTTTTCCTTGCCTACCGCATCACTGCTGCTTTAAAATAATTCTAAAATCCTTCCCCGGTTTTCTGGGTAAAATAACAGTGGATTTTGACAGTCAGGTGCAGGATAAATCTTTATAGCAGAAGAATACCATTTTTAAAAGATTTTTTAAAGGGAGAAAGCTATGAAATATGTAGTTTTACTTAGCGATGGTATGTCTGATTATAAAATTGATAAACTTGGCGGACAAACACCTCTTGCCTATGCCAGAACTCCCAATATGGACTTTTTGGCCTCCAAAGGTGAAATTGGCATTGCTGCTACCGTACCTGACGGATTTCCGCCCGGTAGCGATGTAGCCAACCTTTCAGTAATGGGCTACGACCCTAAAAAGTACTACTCGGGACGCTCTCCTTTGGAAGCGGTGAGTATGGGAGTTGAACTCGCAGACAGCGACGTTGCCTTCCGCTGCAATCTTGTCACTCTTTCCGGTGAGGATAAATACGAAGAAAAATCCATGGTAGATTACAGCGCCGACGAGATAACCACCCCCGAGGCGGGAGAATTGATTAGAGGAGTAAATGAGCAGCTCGGCGGGAATGGTCTGGTTTTCCACACCGGGTTCCGCTTCAGGCACCTTCTGGTCTGGCAAGGCGGCCCGGACGGGATGAAGCTCACGCCCCCACACGATATTTCAGGGCGGGTGATAGGAGAATACCTGCCGGGTGGAGATGGTGGCGATATTTTATTTGAATTGATGAAAGAAAGCAATAGCATTTTGGCCGGTCACCCGGTGAATTTGGCCAGAATCAAGCAGGGGCTTAGGCCCGCGAATTCGGTCTGGTTCTGGGGTCAGGGCAGGAAACCGGCATTGCCTAAATATTTCGACAAGTACGGTCTCACGGGCTCTGTCATCTCTGCTGTTGACCTGATCAAGGGGATCGGTATCTGTGCGGGCCTTGACATAGTGCAAGTAGAAGATGTGACAGGTACGGTCGATACCAACTTCAAAGGCAAGGTTGCAGCCGCCTTAAAAGAGCTGGACGACGGGAAGGACTTCGTTTACGTCCATGTCGAAGCGCCGGACGCCGCTTCGCACAGGGGGGAAACCCAAACCAAGATCAGGGCCATTGAAATGGTAGACGAAATGCTTGGCTTATTGTTGGCAGGCCTGGAGCAATATGGCCGCTTCAAGATCATGCTCCTGCCGGACCATTTTACCCCACTCAGCACTATGACTCACTGGGACGGACCTGTGCCTTTTGCCATTTACACCAAAGGTTCCGAAAAAAACAACAAAAACGCGGCCTACACTGAAGAGGCCGCGGCTGGCAGTGGTCTTTTTTTCGATGGTTATAAATTGATGGATTATTTTATAGGAGCCTGATTTCCCTGTTCGTTCCGTTGTTCGATTGAAATCGAACCTACCATTTTTATCCTTTAAGCTGGTGCTGCGTTAGCAGCATTAGTTTTTTTATTTTCTTACTCAACTTTAACTGTGTTCAGCCAGGTTAAATTTCTTATGCAGGGCACTGACCGCCTTAACAGAGTCCTCAACCTTGATAATACAGGACACCTTGATTTCAGAGGTGCTGATCATCTCCAAATTGATCCCTTCCCTGAAAAGGGCTTCGAACATTTCCGCCGCCACACCGGGGTTGCTGACCATACCGGCGCCTACAATGGAGACCTTGGCCACACCGTCACCGTAGGTGAAACCGTCAGCTCCCAATACCGGCTGCAGCTTCTCAACAACCTCCAGCGCTTTTTTCAAGTCTCCTTTGGAGCAGGTGAAGGAGATATCGTTCCTTTCGTCGCGCATAGCGCTTTGAATGATCATGTCAACATTGATTTTCTCGTCCGCCAGGGCTTTAAATAAGGTATGGGCAATGCCCGGCCTGTCCATAACATTAAAAAGGCCTATTTTGGCGACATTGCTGTCGCAAACCACTCCGGTTACAACAAGCGATTTTTCTATTTCTTCCACCTCCCTTACCACAGTCCCGGGATTTTGATTAAAACTTGAACGCACGTGCAGCGGCATTTTATACTTCATGGCCAATTCCACGGCGCGGGGGTGCAGCACCGCGGCGCCTAAATTGGCCAATTCCAGCATTTCCTCATAAGCAATCACAGCCAGCTTGCGCGCGTCCGGGACAACGCGCGGGTCAGTGGTATAGACCCCGTCAACATCGGTATATATTTCACAGAGATCGGCGTTTAAAGCGACAGCCACTGCTACAGCGGTGGTATCGGAGCCGCCCCGGCCCAAGGTGGTAATATTGTTGTTCACCTGGTCGATACCCTGAAAACCTGCCACCACCACTATCTTGCCATGGGCTAGTTCTTCCTTAATCCGGGCGGTGTCGATATTGGTTATTCTAGCTTTGGTGTGAGCGCTGTCTGTATGGACCCCCGCCTGGGCGCCTGTCAAAGAAATAACTGGTTCTCCAAGGTCCCTTATGGCCATAGCTAAAAGCGCTACGGAAACCTGCTCCCCGGTAGATAAAATCACATCCATTTCCCTGTCTGTTGGAGAATCGGTTATTTCTTTAACCAGACTGACCAGGTCGTCAGTGGTATCCCCCATGGCTGATACGGTCACCACAATATGATGGCCTTCGCTCCTGACCCCAGCAACCCGCCGGGCGATATTATGAATCCGCTTGGCATTGGCAACCGAACTGCCGCCATATTTCTGGACCACAAGCATTTTTTACAATCGCCTGCCTTTATTGACTTTCACCTTAACTAAACTGCTAACCAGTTACTAAACCTTGTTCATTCTGAATTCTGAATTCTGTATTCTGTATTCTGACTTCTAATATTCTACTTCACTTCAAGAGCCCTGGCTCCGATCGGGCTGGGTTTAAGCACCATCACCCTGGATTTCACACCGTTTTGCCGGAAGGTCTCACCCATAACCCTGGCGATTAGTTCGAAGTTTGAATCGGCAAAAGCGATCACCGAAGGTCCCGCGCCGCTTAACGTAACACCCCGGGCGCCGGCGAGTTTTGCCGCCGCGAGTACCTTTTTTAAGCCCGGTATTAAGGGCGAACGGAAAGACTGGTGGAGCCTGTCCTCCATCGCCACGCCTAAAAGCCCCAGATCTCCCTGCTGCAGTGCCGCCACGAGCAAAGCCACCCGACCAACATTGAAAGCAGCGTCTTGAAAAGGTACCTGGGCTGGTATAACTTCCCTTGAGGTTTTGGTGATCAGCGCAAAATCAGGCACCGCCACCACACATTTTAATCCGTTGGGCGGTTCGATTTTCAAATATTTTATCTCTCCGTCCGCCTGCACCGAAACAACAATGCCACCCAACATAGCAGGCACCACGTTATCCGGGTGACCTTCGATGGAACCGGCTATGTTGATCAGCTCTCTAACCGAAAGCTTGCCGCCGGTCAGCAGATTTGCTGCTATTACGCCGCCCACTATTGCCGATGTGCTGCTCCCCAGACCACGGGCGACAGGGATTTGATTCAACAATCGCAGCCTTAAGCCCGACATCGCAAAACCAACATGCTGGAAAAGACAGCGGGCAGCCTGAAACACCAGGTTGCTCTCGTCCCTGGGAATGTCCGCCGTCCCCTCGCCGCTTACTTCTATGGTCAGCCCGCGGGAGGTTGGAACCATTTCGATCACGTTATGAAGTTCCAGCGCCATCCCAAGGCAGTCAAAACCCGGACCAAGGTTTGCCGTTGTAGCCGGCACCTGTACTCGGATTATCACAGGCAGTCCCCCTGCATCTTCATGAATTGAAAGATCAGGACGTTATTCTCCTTCAACCCTGATCACGTTGGAAACTTCATTTACCACAGGCAGTTCTTTTATTTCTAAAAGAGCATCCTGCAGGTTTTTTTCAAGCACTTTATGGGTGACCAGAACCAGTTGAGCAAAATCACCTGCGGTTTGCTGAATGACTGAAGCCAGACTCACTTCATACTTTCCAAAAATGAAGGCTATGCTTGCCAGTACGCCCGGCTTGTCAGCCACATTAATGCGTATGTAATACTTGGCTATAGTGAAGCCCATCGGCTTGATCGGCTTTTCCTCAAAACAGGTACAGCTGATCATCCCGGGCACGTTTCTAACCAGGTTTCGCGAAGCGTTCATCACATCGGCCACCACAGCACTCGCAGTGGGAAGCTCACCCGCCCCACGGCCGTAAAACATCACGTCACCCACAGCGTCACCAGTAACGAAGATGGCGTTATATACATCATTCACAGATGCCAGGGGGTGATTTTTCGGCAGCAGCGCCGGATGCACCCGCACCTCAACACCGTCACTGCTCTCCCTGGCTATGGCAAGTAGTTTCACCACATAGTTGAGATTGGCGGCGTACGCTATATCTTCGGCGGTAACGCGGGTAATTCCTTCTACATAGACCTGATCCAGGCGCAGCCTGGTATTAAAAGCGATTGACGCCAGGATTGTCAGCTTGCGCGCGGCATCATAGCCCTCAACATCAGAGCTGGGGTCAGCTTCCGCGTAACCCAGGGACTGGGCCTCGTGCAGCGCTTCCTGAAAACCGAGCCCTTCCTTGCTCATCCTGGACAGCATATAATTGGTGGTGCCGTTGATGATGCCGATTAACTGCGTGATTCTATTGGCGGCCAGGCATTCCTTGAGAGGCTTGATAATGGGGATTCCACCCGCCACACTGGCTTCAAAAAACAAATCCCGGCCGCTTAAATCAGCCGCTTCAAAGAGTCTTTTCCCGTGCAGGGCGATCATATCCTTGTTGGCGGTAACCAGGCTTTTCCCACTTTCCAGCGCCCGCAGGGCATATTCCAGCGCCTGGTCCACCCCGCCCAGCACCTCAACAATAATGTCGATTTCAGGGTCATCAAGAAGATCACTGATATTTGTGGTCAACAGCCCTTTATTAAGCGCCATGCCGCGGTCCTTTGAAATATCCCGCACCAGGATTCTTTTTATAACAATGGGCACTCCGACTTTTTGTTCAATGCCCGCTTTGTTGTCATTCAGAATGCGGTAGACACCGCGCCCGACGGTACCCATGCCCAGTAGGCCAACGCCAATTTCTTTTTTAGCAGCCACTTGGCTTTCCTCCTTTATATATAAAACCGGTGTCCAAGCTGTCTTTCTCTTACAGCCTCTGCTAGACATTATAGCATCGGCGCTGCATGCGGGCAACGCAAAAAACGCCTGCAAAGGTATCTATTAAAAATATACTGGCATAATTGCTGTATTCCTGATCCTGCTTGTCATTAAAAGGCGCCTTCCAGATAAGAATAGAACCAGTGGGGCAAGAAAGATTCTATACAGGGTATATTAACTGTATATTAATGAGATTTAGAACTAAAGAGGTGCTTATACCTGAACATCAACCCATGTTTTGAACGAATTCAAGAGCTGCAAAGTAAATCAATTGAAATGCAAATATATAGTTGGACCCATAATGAAGTATTTTCATTTCAATGGTAGGAAGACGATGCCCGTAAGATCCAGCAGAAAAATTAATAATAAAATGTGAGTTTACTCGCACTATTTCCGTACCAAAAAGTACCTTAAAAGAAACCCAAGTCCCGTGCCAATAAGCATAAAAATAATCGGCAGCCAAATAGGTCCAATCAATTTCCCCATAAATTTTATATTTGCCGCATAGATAATCCCGATAGTCCCCAGGTAGGCGGCAAAGACAAATGGCAGATACGCAAAGGAAACGTTTTTTACTCCCGCGTCCCTGTATGCATCCCATAAAGAAAACATATATATACAGGGGTAGAACATCAGCCATTGAAAGTCAGTTTGTTCGGCGGCTGTTTTTGTATCCCCTCTGAAGCTCGAAATTAACGCCAGGTTTAAATGAGACTGGACATTAATCAGAAATTCTAATATAAGCAGTAACGTCCCCTTAAAGTATTTGCCGTTTAGAAACTGCCCAAATCCCGGGAGAGCTATGCTCCAGAGTATAACTTCAATTCCGTTTGATGTTTGATTGACATCCTTTTTAGAAAAGCTCATAAATCCATCTCTTTCTCCGGACAGCAATTTTTTAGATTTTGTTAATATATTTTGCCGCCAAAACTGCAAAAATATAATGATAATAAGGTTTTGATTTACAATGCAAAATTAAAGAGGAATATAAAATTTCGTTTTAGAAGAAATACTATTTGAGACAAATTAGTGCTAAAGGGAAGTGTGGTTTTTGAATCTCAATGCGGAACTAATCATATCAATAGTAGCGGTATTTACAGGCCTGCTGCTTTTGATTTTTGCCGTGGACTGGCGCTACTTCCGGGACTGGATTGTCGTCTTTCTATATATATGCGTCTTTGACAGTTTATGGGGTACCGCGGTGGTGAATGCCAACCGTATAGAATTTCCTTTCCGGCAGTTTCCCCAGCTTTTTAAAATGGGTCTTTTGTTTGATTACTGGATCTTTCCCATCCTGTGCGTCTTGTACAACCAGATCACCAGGGAGCGCGGCCTCTGGCCAATTTTTTACTACGCTGTGCTTTTCAGCGCCGGCATGACCGCGATAGAATACTCCCTGGAGTCATATACAAACCTGATAAAATACATAAACTGGAACTGGTTTGCGACTTTTTACACTTTAACGATAACATTTCTGTCATCCAGGGCATTTATTGCTTTTTACAGGTGGGGCTGCGGTTACTTTGGAAAATAAAAACCGGCCAGTCGACCGGTTCAAATCTCTATATTATTATACAAATCAGTCCGCCGGAGCCTTCATTGACAATGCGCTGGAGGGTTTCCTGCAGTTTGTCCTGAGCGTTTTCCGGCATGCGGAGCAGCTTGTTTTGAATGCCTTCCCTGACCAGGTCGTGCACTGACTTGCCGAAGATTTCCGACTTCCATATCTTCTGCGGGTTGTCTTCGAATTCCTTCAGCATATACTGCACAAGTTCCTCGCATTGTCTTTCAGTTCCGATAATCGGGGTGATCTCGGTGGTAATGTCGGCTTTGATCAAATGCAGGGACGGCGCGCTGGCCTTGAGTTTGATCCCGAAGCGGTTGCCCTGGCGGATCAGTTCCGGCTCCTCCAGGATCAACTCATCCAGGGTAGGCATGACCACTCCATAACCGTTCTCCCTGACTTCTCCCAGAGCGTCCGCCACCTTGTCGTATTCCCTTTTAGCCACGCTGAGATCCTTGACCAGGCGGAACAATTCTTTTTCACCACCAATATCAAAGCCTGACTGCTCGCTCAGCACCTGGTAGAAAAGCTGCGGGCCGGAGGTGATACTTATCGCTGCTGATCCGGTTCCCATATCCATACTGCGCAGGCTTACCTGCTCAACAAAATCATAATCAGCCAGGGACTCCACCGCGCCATCGACATCTCTCAGCCGCCGCACATTTTTAACGGTCTCACGGATTGAATCTTCAAATTTTTGACGCAGCCAGTGTTTGAGCTCCAGTTCCTCCACCCAGGGCGGCAGGTTAATGTTTACCTCGTTGACAGGGAATTCATACAGCAGCTTTTCCAGTATATGCAGGATATCAGCCT